>NZ_JAVRCC020000015.1:0-135341 GCF_034530975.2 Nostoc sp. DedQUE07
ATTGCTGTTTACGCTGCTTGATTGAATTAAAAATGGATAAAGTCGAGCTTAGAGCTGATTCGTAAAGAAAATCTTAAGGGTACTCAACTCATTACTAGGTCTGAATTTCAGCGAATAAATGCTGTATTGATTTAAATTACTGAAACCCTTATTAGACAAGTACTTTACTTTAGTTTACAAATTAGCTCTTAGACTCAACCGAGAAGCGCTATAGGTTCTAAGCTCCTTGTTTGTCTATTTATTTGTAAATTGTGTTCAAAGATAAAACTCAATATTTACTTTGGCATCGAAATTATAAAGAATACTTTCAGTAACTTCACCTCAACTTCATCTGTTGACAAAATTCATTAAGGAAAATGCTTAAATGCTTTCTCGAAATGCTTGATTGCTTTCTCAAAACGCCTAAATGCTTTCTCATTTCGGTAAATTTAGCAAGCAAAAAGGTATATTGCTTTCTCAAAATGCTTAAATGCTTTCTCATTTCAGTAGATTCAGCAAACAAAAAGGCATATTGCTTTCTCAAAATGCTTGATTACTTTTTCATTTCGGTATATCGCGTATTTATTTTGGTAGATTCAGCAAGCATTAAATTGTAGGGTGCGTTAAAACAGGCGTAACGCACCACGAAATGCAGTGCGTTACGGCTAGAACAGCAATTAATTAAAATGTCTTTTGCAGCAAGCTTTCGCCACGTTGATAAATTTCCCGTGCGTGATCAGTCCAAGCGCCTTGTCCCCAATAACGAAAACAACTGGTTTGCAGCAAAAGGTTATGTAGAAGAACGTTACGGTATTGAGATTGTCTAGCAATCGGTTCTGCTGAGTCAGTTTGCAGTAATGGATCGATCTTTTGATGAAATAAACTGCTTAATTGATACATGGGAGACAAGACATTTTCATATCCTTTTACCCAACTGATATGATTTGTCCACGAGGCTCCATCCAGATGAAAATTAGAGTTTGTTTGCTTTAATTCTTGAATGGCATTCTCTACAGCTTTCGGTTGAATATTATCTAGTGAAATTCGCTCCCAAATCTGATATTGTCCCACTGGCTGACAAGTTGGATAATCTTCAGGTTTGCATCCTGCTGCTTCGATTAATTCTAAATATTCTGTACCACACACACCAACAACACCTGATTTTCCTCCCCCATTATTTACCATATCCCACCAAGCTTGTTTAAAAGCGCTAGGAAATTCATTCATCATCACGCCGCCATTTTCCCCATCGCCAATTTGGCTAACTATTGGTGGTATAGACACACTACCAAGTTGTTGTTTGGATAATGTTTTAGCTTCATAATAAGGCTGCATCTGAGCAACTAATTTAGTATCAGAACCTTGGGTTTTAATTAAAGCTGTGATGCTAATTGTTTCACCTTGAGAATTCCGGGCAATTAGACGATGTGGTAAATGTTTATAAGTGAGAGATTGACCAGTAAGGGTTTCTACAGAATGTTCTTGAACAAGTAACCAGCGATATCCACATTCTTTCAGCGCTTTCACAAATTCATAGAGAGCATCAGGGTGATTGGGTAGGTGCATTTCTGGGGGCGAAAATCCTTTGACTCGCGCTAGTGCTTCCCAGCCAAAAATTGCTGCAAAGTGATGTTGCCATGCAACGATATGTAATTTAATATCTGCTATGGGTGTGGAAGGAATAACTGCATGACCCCACATTGTACCCAGCCATTCTACATAAGGTTGGTAGGTGCGATCGCAAGTGATCCGTTTAAGATTATCGAGAACATCACCGCGTCCCATTTGCCGCAGTCCCCACAGAAGATTACCAGAGTAATCCAACATCACACGCGGATTGCAACCTTGATTGACAAGTTCGGGGATCAAGTCACCCATGCGGCTGTAACAATGGGCAAAAGGATCTGCATTGTGGTTATCCCCTTCATGGGGATGTTCAAACATATATTGCAGATTGCTGATGAGCGTACCGCCATTTCCAGCAGGTATAGTTGGCTGGTGCATGTGCAAAGCGATCGCAAACACAGCATTTACATCTTCTAAGCGGATATTCGTGGTTGGTAAAAATACTGGTCGATCTTGGTTAACCACAGAGAGAACCTCTGTTTCCCAACCAGAAATATTCGGCAAGCCATCAATGATTTCGGGCAAAGGAGTCAGGGTTGTGGGGAAGGAAAGCATTTCTGATTGCTCCGAAACAAGGTATGTCTAATTATGCGATCGCCCAGCAATTTCTGAACTGCAACTTTATTTATTGATGCAAACTGCGATCGTCTCAATAGTCCCGCAATATCTGTGTTGTTCAACAGTTTTGATATCGCACTTGTATAAAAAACGCTAAAAAATATACAGTAATTCTATTTAATTTTGTTGCTATAAGCGTACATTTGTACCTCCCTATAGCCGATTCATTATGTTGCAAATATTTTTGAAAATGGTATGATACAACTCAAAATTCAGAAATTCAGATTTCATCTGGCTTTCTGGGCTTGAATCTGTTTCCCTCTTTTAAATAAGCTCTAAAATCCACAGAAACTATAAACATTAAATATTATTTTTTATCAATATAAAATTTTCTATTCTATGCTTTACGCAAATTTAATTTTAGGAGGAGTCTAATGAAACTAAAACAATTTGGAATTACATTTTTGAGCGTTTGTATTGCTGCTTTTTCAGGAATAAAAGCAGCAGAAGCGGCATCATTTTCAGTAATTGCCGACGATCTTAATAGTCCACGGGGTCTAAGTTTTGGCCCTGACGGCAGTCTCTATGTCACAGAGGCAGGAACAGGTGGAAGTGGAGCTTGTGTTCCTTCACCGAGTGCCGCAGGTCAATCTTTATGTTATGGCACAACTGGTGCAGTCACCAAAATTAGAAATGGTACACAAGAGCGTATACTTACAGGACTTCCTTCTTTAGCATTACCAAATGGTACTGATAGTAGTGGGCCTCAAGATATCAAATTTGATGCTACTGGCAAGCCTTATATTGCAGTTGGGTATGCTTCCGATCCCACATTTCGCGCCACATTAGGTAACACTGACTTAGGAAAAATCATTACTGCTAATTTCAATACAAATTCTTGGACTAGTGTGGCTGATTTAGCTAATTATGAACTTGCAAATAATCCCGATGGTGGCGATCTAATTAGCAATCCCTTCTCTCTTCTTTTAGATGGAAATAAGATTGTTGCAGTTGATACTGGTGCTAATGAGTTACTCAGTGTCGGGACTGATGGAAGTAATTTGAAAGCGATCGCCACAATTCCCCGCCAAACATTAACTAATCCAATTTTTCCCTCTGGTGCATCGTCATCGCCATTTGAAATCCAAGCAGTACCCACAAATATCGCCAAAGGCCCAGATGGCGCTTATTATATTAGTCAATTAACTGGTTTTCCTTTTCCAGAAGGTGAAGCAAAAATCTACCGAGTTGGTGCTGATGGTAAACCAATAGTTTATACCGATGGCTTTACCCAACTTACTGACTTAGATTTTGATAGTCAGGGTAATTTATATGCTTTGCAGTACGCTAATCAGTCACTCTGGAAAGGTAATCTAGATGGTTCTGTAATTAAAATAGCCAAGGATGGGACTCGCACAACTATTCTTAGTGGCAATGGATTAGAGTCTCCTACTGCTTTGACTATTGGTGCTGATGATGCTATCTACGTGACAAACCGAGGCGATGGCCCTGGACTTGGACAAGTTATCAAAATTGAGAATTCCAAGTCTGTTCCTGAATCTACTTCTACTTTCAGCTTATTAGCATTTCTTGGCACTGCGAGCCTTACTTTTTTGCACAAGGGTAAAGCCAAGGGACTTCTAACTAAATAAATAATCCCATTGCTTTGGTGAGCAGGGGAAGCTGTGGGCGCAGGGGAAGCAGGGGAGGAAGAATCTAACGATCGTCTTCGCTCCCAAAATTGAATAATTTAATTTTTGGAAATCCCCAAAGACTGAAGATTTCGGAGAAATTTATTCAGAAATGCTGAGTGTTGAGTCAGCGATCGCCCTCGGTGTCTCCCCTTCTCTACGAGACGCTACGGGAAGGGGTAAGTTTTTCAATCAGCCGTTGTCTTCTTGGTGCTGGTGGTGTTGCTATTCGTAAAATTAGCTCTAACAACCAAGGGGCGAGGCGTTGACACAACACGGCTAAATGACTTTGCCATCCGACTAAAATTTCTGATGAATCATTCTGCATTCCGGTGACGAGTGCTTTAGCCACTTGCTGGGGAGTCATGGGGATTACCCAGCGGAATAATTTTAAGTCGCGCACCATGTCTGTGTCTGTCAGGGAAGGCAGTAATGCAATCACGCGGATATTGTGTTCGGCTAATTCTTGGCGCAAGGCTTGGGTAAATCCTAAGATGGCAAACTTGGTTGCTGAGTATGTCGCCATCGTTGGTGCTGCAACTTTCCCCATCAAGCTCGATACATTGACAATTGTCCCTTGTCTTTGACTGGCCATGCGTCGAGCAATCAAACTAGTGAGGTTGTACATCCCTAACAAGTTCACCGAAATTTCTTCTTGAACTTGGGGCATTTTAGATTGCAAAAACGAACTTTGATATGCGACTCCCGCACAATTAACCAGCAGGTGAATCTGTCCGTAATTGCGCCAGAGTTGGGCAACAGCGATATTTACTTCAATTGTCTGCGTCAAATCTAAAGCCACGATCGCAGCTTCTGTACCCATCGCCTCGATTTCGTTGGCTACCTCCACTAACTTGCGGCGATCGCGTGCTATCAATATCATCCGCTTGATGCCTTGTTGCGCTAATTCGATGGCGATCGCTCGTCCAATTCCACGCGAAGCCCCTGTAATTAGGGCAACTTTACCTTGAATCTCCATTAGTTTTATTCTCCAAAATTTAAGTCTTACCAAACTCCTCGTTATTGCCGATACACACAAGCAAGAGCTACTTACTTGTCGGCACAAAGTAAGACAAATAATTAATCACAATTCAAATCAAACTGAAACTAAGCCTTTAGCAACAAGATATTTCTTGGTTAATCTGCAATCCCTCATAATTGTCTATACGAGGCAGAAATTTCTCGTTTTGAACCCGTCAAAGCCTAACACACTTGGCTGAATGGGTATAGCTCATAGATTTTATTTCTCCTAGATCCGAGCGTTCATCAGCATCGCTGTCATACACACGTTAGCAATTAAATCAAGCTATTGCAATATTCTTTAATAAGAATTTCTTAATACTTTTTAACGACAAATATATATATACAAAAGATTTTATTAAATAAGTTTTTATGAATCCCTCAGCATAAATATCTCATTTTCCTGACAAATAGCCCTGTTTTAGGAAATTGCTATATCTAATTCATGGTTTAGAAACAAAAAAGACATATAGGATTTTGGCTGATGGTTGCAATAGTTAGAGTTTTTAACTCACAAAATTACATCAGTATATTTACTGCATATTTCCTGTTTTATTGAAAATAAAGATTGATGACCTTTATTGATTGAAAATAATCAAAAATGGCTAGATTGTTGTCTAAAATTATCTGCCAAAATTTTAGGATAAATAGTAATTTATTTAGGTTTAGCTTTGAGTTCATCAAAGTAATGCTTGAGACTTGCTTTGTCTATAACCAACTTCAATCATTCATGAATAATAAGATCCTCGACTTTTTAGAGAAGTCGGGGATCTAACTGTAAGTCAACATGATTCCTAATTGATGATTCTGCCTAAAGTCGTATCCCGTAAATTTACGTAATTAGAAATTACTACCCCACGCTTAAATCGACTTACTCGCAGCAAGGATGGATATCAATACTGCTCGGTTAAGAATATTTGTAAAACAGATACCTCGAAGTCGTGTTGAGGTACTCCAAAGTCGTGTTGAGGTACTTCAAAGTCGTTTTGAGGTACTCCAAAGTCGTTTTGAGGTACTCCAAAGTCGTGTTGAGGTACTCCAAAGTCGTTTTGAGGTACTTCAAAGTCGTTTTGAGGTACTTCAAAGTCGTTTTGAGGTACTTCAAACTTTGTCGCAGCGCGATAGAGTACACAGGTGCGTAGGCGTAGCTTGAGTTTTAAAACAGTCGCTACACATTTCTATTTTTTAGGCAAAACCTACCCAGTATTGACACCACTCTCTATTCCCCGTCTAAGTTGTGGCCTAAATGCCTGAAAAATGCTATAAAGTCCATCAGCTTAATTAAGGAGTTAAAAAGTCTAAATGGTTTCCTGGTTGGGCACGCAAATCTTCCACAGTTCCCTGGATTTGTAATTTGCCTTGATTTAATAACACAATCCAATCAGCACGGGCAATTACTCTCGGACGGTGGCTAATCAGAATCGTAGTTTTGCCTTGGCGATGCAACAACAGCTGATTCAAAACTTTAACTTCACTCACAGGATCTAGTCCGGCCGTTGATTCATCTAAAATTAAGACTGGTGGATCGTTGATAATGGCTCTTGCTATAGCCAATCTTTGCCGTTGTCCACCAGAAATATTTGAGCCAAATTCACCTAATACAGTTTGATATTTTTCAGGTAGTTTACTAATAAAATCGTCTGCCTCAGCAATTTGGCAAGCGCTGACAATTTGCTCAAAAGTGACGTGAGGAGAACCTAACCGAAAGTTTTCAATAATTGAACGACTCCAAAAATGAGCATCTTGCGGAACCAGGACTACTTGTTGCCGCAAACAATCAAGGGCTAAATCTTGTAGATTATAAATACCAATGCGAATGTTACCAGAATTAGGTGTATATAATCCTGCAATCATTTTAGCAAGAGAACTTTTACCACAGCCGGATGTACCAATTAAGGAAATAACTTTACCGCCAGGAATAGTTAGGGAGAAATCTTGCAGTAACTCTAGCCTCCCAGGATAGTGAAAGTTGAGATTTGTGCAAATAATATCAGCCTTGCTAGGAATCTTCGTAAAAGGTTTTTTAGTATCGCCTTGATTTTCAGGTGTGGAATCGATAACTTCTGTTAAGCGCTGCGTAGCAGTTTTTGCACGAGTGAATTCATCTATAAAGTTGAGCATAGTACTAATGAATGCTAAAAAATTACCATTCATACCGTTAAATGCTAGCAGTTGACCGATGCTAAGTTCCTTGTTAATAACCAGAATGCTGCCGAAACCAATCAGACTAATGCTGCCAATACTAGAAACTAAACTAGAAAAGATACCGTTAATAATTCCAATCTGAACTGTGCGAAATGTTTGATTTGCTAAACGACCAAATCGGTTCTGAAATTCTTCCCAAAACTGGGGAGCGGCGGTAGTAGTTTTGAGTGTCAGAGCGCCTTTAAAGCTTTCAACAAGAACACCTTGGTTTTCTGCATCTAAGACTAAGACACTTCTGATTTTTTGTTGAAGTGTAGGCAGAAAAACAATGGTAGACAAACTCATTATAATCGCAATAATCACACCAACTAAGGTAAGTTTCCAGCTATAGAACAGCATGAAACTTAAAGAAACTGCTGCAATCAATAATTGGCTTGGCAGACTAATAACTGCTTGAGAAATTAATTGATTAATTTGTTGAATATCTTGCAATCTGCTGACAATCTCGCCACTGCGACGCGATTCATAGTAAGTCAAAGGCAACCGCAGGATTGTCCTGGCAAATTCTAAAATTAATCCTAACTCCAGCCGTTGGGCAAAATGGGCAATTAGGTTATATTGAACTAGTTTTAAACTACTTGACACAAGATTCATCACCACAACGGCAATAATTACAGCAGCAAGAAGTTGGGTATCACCCCGAACTAGTACATCATCCGTCAGAATTTGAAGCAGGATGGGAGAAGCTAATGAAAGCAGACCAATAATTAAAGCGCAGAGAAAAGCCTCGAATAGTATGTTTCCATAAGGCAATACACGCCGCACAAAGCGCCCAAAACCGCCTATTTTATCATCGGGTTGAGCATAAAAGCGAACCGAATCTGGCTCTAGTAAAAGCATCACTTTATCTGACCAAGCCTCTGTTAATTCTTTTTTAGAGACATAACGGATGTTAGCTGCTGGGTCGGCAACTATATATTTCTTGCCTTTTTGGCCATACAAAACAACCCAGTGGTAGCCTCTCCAGTGAATGATTGCTGGCAGTGGCGCTTGGTTCATCTTGTCTAATATTTCATTTGATGCTCTGACCGAGCGCGCATTGAAACCAAGTGCTTCGGCTCCCCGCCTCAATCCCAACAATGTTGTTCCTAATTGCCCAGTACCTACCGCTTCCCTGATGCGATTTAGTGTAAAGTTACGCCGATAATGTTTCGCAATGGAAGCAAGACAAGCCGCTCCACAATCTTCTTCACTATGTTGTGCAACAACTTGGTATTTCATTTCGCACTCCAGTATTTATATCGTGACAAAACCAAAAAAATAGCAGGGTCTTATCCCTGCATGGTTAAAAATTTAACCTATAGTTTAGTCGCACTATAGTTTTAATACTTAGACAAAATACTGTATTTTGATGCTCAGAGGGCTGTAAACAGCAACTCATGTTAGTTATCTTAAATTCACTTTGTTAAATAAAAGCTGATCCAAAATGTATTAGTTTTTACTATTCTTACCTGTTTTTAAGATCGATCAAAGGTTATGGATATTGTGAGCGAAAAGCCTATGTAAAGTGTTATTGATAATTACCACTAGCAATTATCAATAACACGTTGTTAACTTTTTTAAAGAAAAGTAGATGGCTAGGAATAAACGTATGTTAGGATGACTGCCATAGAGAAACAGCTAATGGCTACTAGGATTAAGTCAATTAGCAATTAAGCCGCACGCAAAATTAATTTAACCTGCGTCAACAGTGTAAATTACTTGAAACGTGAACCTTTATCCTGAGTAGAGACACGTTAATCGTGTCTTTACGTTTATTATTTCCCTTCTACTGAACTTCATACAAATTGCCTATTGCCCTAATTGTCGATATAAACGGTGTTGGAGTTGCTAGCATATGCAGTTGCGTTAAAACCATATGCTTTAGCATTAGCATATTGGTTTGTTTTTACTACATTTACATTAATTTTGGGCGCGGAAAAGAAACCACCAGACAGATTGGCTTCTTCGTTGGTGCTTAATGCGGTAAACAAAGTGCTTTCCATAGTTTTAGTTCTCACTTGATTGTTGGGTTTTAGATAACATCACACTAAATTCATCAATGCAAACAGCGCATTTATGAATGTTTTTGTGTTGTTAAGGAAATTATATGGGTGAAACTAGTGTAATAAAACAACTATTTCCTTAAGAAATATGTATTACAAGCTCTTAACAAAGATACTACTTGGCTAATATTTATACTATTTTCACTGTTTTCTGAAAAAACCATGAATTTTATTCTCTTTAAATAGATAAATATTCTGGATTTAATTGGATGGCAAAAATATATATGCGTATAAAGATTTTATTAACAATAATGTCTAATTTAAGACTAAAATAGACAAGATAATTAACGTATTAATACTGTTATTGAGGCACAAAACCTTAAAGTAAAGAGTATCAAATCAGTTAAATAGTATTTTGTTATACAAAATTATAAAAAAGCAATTTGGAGAACTTCAAAAATTTTACTTGATTTTGAAATTTACGTATTGTCACGTAAGTATTGCTTTTTTTTATTTTGATTATACAGAGACTATTGAAAATAGTATAAAAGATTGTGATAACAACGGTTTTAAACTAGCTTAACTACTTATTAATTAGAAGAGAAAAGAAAAGTTTTTCTCTCTATTATAAAAATTTTTACAAGTAAATAAAGAAAAGGTAAAATTTTAAAAGAAAATTATAAAGATTTGGTCTTTTTACTAAAAGGCACTAATTGTTATATAGACTTAGGCTATGGATTACTTTTTAGCTATTGCTGATGCAGAAACCTCTAAGACAAGCGGCTTATCTTCTCCCAAGGGAAGAGGCTAAGAAGACTAAGCTTTCAGAGGATGTTTGAAAAGTCGCAAAGTATACTATAAAACCCTTTCCAAACCTCTCTCCAAAGGTGGAGAGGCTTTGAAATCCCCCTTTTCTAGAAGAAAAGGGGGTTAGGGACGTTAGATATCTAAGGCTTGAATGTTAGCAATAATACTTTTCAAACAACCTCTCAGAGTGAGAAAGGAGGCTCCTAACTTGAAAATGCTCGTTCAATAAATATCTATATATATAGATGTAATGTCGCTCCGCATTTTCATAGTTGGTAGTGTACGAAGTTCATAACGATTACCTTCTTACACTAACTAGCTATTTGCTAGATTGTTTGCACAACCAAAATGTTTTTTAACTTCTATGCTTATTGACCCCCAACCGGACTTTCTCCGCCCAGTTGAAAGCGACGAATATCTTCCGCCAATTAGCAGTTGGACATGGCTGGGAGGGATATTTTTAATTGGAAGTGTTGGCGCTGCCTTCGGCCTTGCAAGTGTCATTCAATACAATATAGTCGTGAGAGCGGATGGTACTGTCCGTCCAACGGGGGAAATACGGTTAGTGCAAGCAGCAGTAGAGGGAACAGTTAGAAGCATTAGGGTGAAAGAAAATCAAGTTGTGAAAAGAGGAGATGAGATTGCACTGCTCTATGACGCCCAATTACAAAGTAAAAAAAGCCAAATTGCCGGCAATATTCGGCAGAATCATTTACAAAGAACCCAAATCGATGCACAACTAAGAGCGCTACAGACTCAAATCACAGCTGAATCCAATTCGATGGGACAGGCGATTATCTCCGCGCAAGCCGATCTTAGTCGTAATCAACGGGATTATGGAGACAAACGAATTACCAGTAAGGCAGAAGTGGATGAAGTAGAAGCCTCTGTAGAGTTAGCAAGGGAAGAACTGAAGCGATATCAGCAGTTAGCAGAGACTGGAGCGATCGCAACTTTACAGATTAAGGAAAAAGAACAAGCTTTTAAGGCTGTACTTGCCAGATTAGAACGGATCAAAACTGGACTCAATCCCACTAGCGCAAATGTGGAGATCGCCCAAGAACGCATTGCCCAAGAACGGGCAAAGGGTGAGTCTATGCTGGCGGCATTGAACAAAGAAAGACAAGAACTTATTGGGCGTCAAGTAGAAATTCAAAATCAAATCAGTAGCGCTCAAGAAGAGCTAAAACAACTTTCAACAGAACTGCAAAAAACTGTAATTCAGGCTTCAGAGGCAGGTACTATCCTGAAACTAGAATTAAGAAATCCTGGGCAAGTTGTTCGTGCTGGGGATGCGATCGCTCAAATTGCTCCTAGCAAAGCACCTCTGGTCATCAAAGCCCGTGTTGCCGCTTCTGATATTAGCAAAGTACAAGTGTGTAAAGCCGTACAAGTAACAAAATGTTCACAAGGGGAAGTACAAATGCGGCTTTCTGCCTATCCCTACCCAGATTACGGCATCCTCAAAGGAGCTGTTAGAGCCATAACCGCCGACGCTATTACATCTCAAGTTAACGGCAATCCAATTGCACCTTACTATGAGGTGACAATTGAGGCAGAGAGACCTTATTTAAAAAAGGGCGATAAATCCTATCCCATTCAACCGGGGATGGAAGTTACAGCTGATATCATTTCCAAAAAAGAAACCGTAATGACATTTATTTTGAGAAAAGCAAGGTTGCTAACAGATTTGTAGGCTTTTTCTTGTATTCCACGCCATTGAGAACCACTTAGGATTTACGCATTAGACCTCTTGCACGAATGTAAAACTAGCCCTCATTCCCCAACCCCTTTTCTCAAGTGTGGGAGAAGGGGAGCCAATTTTAAAGTCCATTTCAAAGTCCCTCTCCTTTGGGAGAGGGATTTAGGATGAGGGCTTTTGATCCCTCCAACCCCCTGCAAAACCAACAGGGCTATTTCATTGTCTCAAAGGTTGATAAGTGGTGGAAGTAGATTGAGGATTTGATGGTTTGGTAGACTGGGGAGTTGACCCACTCCAAACTCGATCGAACTGAGCTACCGACAACGACTGTAAAATACTAAGATTAAGCGGCTCTTTGCTGATAAATGTGGCGTAGGAAGGCTGCAAATAGGAACGGTATTCAGGACGGTTAAGGAGATGGGTTTCTAAAAAAGCGACGCTGAGGGCGTTGAGATAAGAATAAACAGCAGCACGATCGGGGCCCAGTAAGGCAGGTGGTACAGGTAAGACATCGTTTTGAGGAGTAGGTTCAGCGATCGCTGAAAAGTGGGTGGCATTTTCAATCAAAGCCAGGTACTTATTGGAGTCAGAAAGCCAGGTAAAGGGGCGAATTTGCTCAGATACGGGTGGTGCGAAAACATCTTGACTACCTGCTACCAGCATGATGGGAATTTTAATTTGACTGATTCCCCCCTGACCTAAAACTGAACTGTCAATGGGATTAATTGCAACGATCGCCTTGATGCGATCGTCTTTGAGTTCGTAATTCTTTGGAGGTAAATCGTTTGCTTGACACTGCAAAAACACCGACAAATTAAAGGATGAATTATCGGGATTGCAATCTTGCCTGAGTTGCTCAAAGTTAATATTGGCTCCTGCTAAAGTCAAAACAGTATAACCACCAAAAGACTGACCGATCGCCCCAACTTGTTGAAAATTGAGTTTTCCTTGGAGGGTAGGATCGGATTTATCTAAACGCTGTAATTCATTTAGTAGATATTTGATATCCAAAGGTCGGTTGATAAATTCTGCT
The DNA here is from genome assembly GCF_034530975.2 of Nostoc sp. DedQUE07. Taxonomy (NCBI): domain Bacteria; kingdom Bacillati; phylum Cyanobacteriota; class Cyanophyceae; order Nostocales; family Nostocaceae; genus Nostoc; species Nostoc sp. DedQUE07. The sequence goes on from NZ_JAVRCC020000015.1 coordinate 12,607, forward strand.
GCATCTGGAGGCCCTGCCAAACCTGCAAAATATTGTTGAAAGCGTTCGGCATTACTACCAGGGTGTTCCAGTACAGCAACAGCAAAACCATAGGATGCTAGATGTTCAGCCAGGTAGACAAAGGTAGAGCGATCTGAAGCCAGTCCGTGAGAAATTACAATCAGGGGAAAGGGTGGTGAGAGTAAATCTCCAGTTTTTTGTGAACCTGCTGATGGCAAATAGATATCTACAGGTAGACGGCGCGAACGAGAAATGTCATTTAACTCTAGGCTTTTTTTCTGCCAGGTGAATTTTCCTGGCGATCGCAAATCTGGTTTTTGGGAGAAATCAATTTTTGAAGTGGCTGCTTGAGCGATCGCTTCTTTTTGCAGAGAGGCAAAAACTTCATCCTTTTTTTTAATCAATTGAGACAAGTCATCGACTATCCTTAATCCCTCTGTGAAATTTACCCGGATAGTATCGCTAGGAAATTTCCGCAGTAAATTCACCACTGTTAACCCCTCTTTCTGATCGGCAGCAGACAAAATTAAAGAGGCACGTATGGCATAGAAGCCATTCTTTCGAGACTCAGTGAGCAGTAATTTTCCCAGTTGTTGCACCAACTGCTCGCCTATCGGTGAGTAGGTAACTTGAGATACTAGTGTAGGAGTGAGATTAAAGCGCTGCTGGAGTAGATCCCGCAGTTGGGCAAGTTGTTCAGGAGTTGCACGGCTAGCATAAAATGACAAATCTTGATCGATTTTGCCAACTTTTGCAAAGGTTTCCAGCGAGTCTACGGATAAAGAAAATTCGCCGAAGGGAGGATAATAAAAGCTAATGCGTTCAGCTCCCAATCCGGGAGTAGCAGTCAAGAACGTAGATAGCAAACCTAAACCCAGATATCTCAAAAATTTTTTCATTAGAAAAACCCACTATCTAACCCTGGCAAACAACTTGGACAGGGAGGAAAGCGGGGCGGGATCTATAACCGCTTTCCTGTTGAATTGGTTTAGATATATCAAACAGGCTACAAGCACAATAAAGCAAGTACTTACGATAAATTTGACAGGAGTTTTGAACAATCAAAATACATGAGTAGCAAATTTTTCAGTCAAATAGCATCAGTAGCGCGATAATAGATATAGAGATCAAAATTAAGTTATATGTCCTTTGCTTCCTGCGCCTGTTGTGTTGTCGTCCTCAACCAACAACAAGAGCAAAATATCTCCCACCAAAACCAGTGCCAGGATGTGCCAGTTAACGACAGTAAGAGCACGGTTAAAAGTTGTACTGTAATTGAAAATGGCCGGGTGGTCGTTAAACCCTTACACCCACCACTCAATCAGACTTCGGAGTAACTTTCAGAAATTTCCCTCCTTCACTCTAAAGGTAAAACATCGTGGAAGCGGTTGTAATCAATGTAGCGATGTCCATCGGGTGTGTGGTAAAAGATATCGACAAATTGATTGTTCCACAAAATCTCGTTAGCACCATAGCTATGACGGGCATGAACAACCTGGGCAACCGTTTCATCAATGCCACTCAAAGAGACAATCAGCATAGTATTTGTCTGGGTTAACGATTCTGGTGTCATCCCATACAAAGGACTAAACTCATCAATGACATGCATCACTGACCAGCTTAACGTGAAGCTAGGTGTTTGGTTCCTCACCAGTTTAAGATCGTGGAACCGACGTATGAACTGTCCTTCTAGGGTTACTTCGTCGCGCATCAAGTAGACTCGCATCTGCGCTTCCAGAATCGTATTGCGACGCTTATTAGCGCTGCGAAATATCAGAGTCGGCATCGCATTATGAGCTGTAATGACAGCAACACGGCTAAAGAGTACACGGGCTGTAGGTCGAGAGAACCGAGCAAAGGCTAGTCCTGTCATCACTGCAATTCCCACCAAACCGATCATTGCTTCAATAGTGACAATAATGTTGGCGTAAGTTGTTTTCGGATACATTGCCCCATAGCCGATAGAAGCTAGGGTTTGGACGCTAAAGAAAAAGACATCTAAAAAAGAGCCAGGTTGGGCGTTGGCAATACAATCTCCTCCGATCAAGTAAGCTAGGGCAAATAGAGCATTAATCGTTATATAGAAAGTACAAATTAGCAGCAGAAAGCCAATCCAAGGAATCGTTAACAGCAGATGATAGGGATCGCGCCAGTAGGAATGCCATGCACCCATACCTATAATTTCAAATTTTCCATCTTGAACTTGAATCTTAATCGGTGGGATCGAACGCTGTCGTTTCTTGGGTGAAAGTCTCTTCAGTCGAAATTTCATTGCAAGTAGCCAAAAGAACGGCAACTACTTAGTATTGTAAATTAAGTTGCTTTAGAGACATTCACTCTAGACAATTAGGTAGTGGAAATTTAGACTTTCTTTTCTTAAATCAGCAAAAAAATAGGGTGTGCAATGCCCACCCTACTAATTTATCTGCTAGAAACTTATGAAAAACTTGTTATTATGGCTTTAGTGATTGACCTTTAGAACAGCGGTCAAACCACTCCTGGTATTTTTTCTGGTGCGATTCATCTTCAACAGCAATGGTAACACGCACCTGCTTGCAACCGTTATTTCGCTCTAGTGCGATCGCATTCAATAATAAATTAGCAATTTTAGGTGAGCTAAACTCGCCGCTTACCGTTAAACCGTTGTCATGTGTAACTTCGAGTCTTTCTACTTCGGTCAAATCAACGCTAGATATTTCTCCTTGTCCTAAATCAATTTCTGCGAGTTGTTTGTGTTCTGGGCTAATTTGTTCCACAATCAGCTTTTCACGCCGGACAGGAACTTGTACAATCCGAGTTTCAATTACTTTGCGAACAATTACCTCACCAACTTTACGCTTACTGCTTTCAACAACTAGTCGCTCTTCTAGTAGACGAATAATCTGTTCTTCAGGAATCTGTTCTAAATTATTTAATGACTCAACTGAGCTACTTGTCGTTTGATTGTTAGCTACTTGCTCAGTTGAGTTAAAATCGCCTGGTGTTTCTGATTCTAAATATTCAGGCATATATTCAATTTCTGATTTGTTTAAGTCTATGAAAACAGATTGAGTCGGCTTGTCTATTTTTTTGATTCTCTGGCTCTGCAACTGAAATAAAGAAGGATGTTTATCAGCTAACTGTTGGCTAGATTCAGCAGTTTTTTGATTAGCCTGGTTGGATATAACGAGGTTTAGCCGACGATTACCATCCACAATTAAATCATGAACTACTCCTACTTGCTGACCTTGATTATCAAATACAGCAAAATTGTTCACCTTCTTTCTTAAATCTGCCAGCGAGGAGATAGTGCGAGAATTACCCTTTGCCTGTAAAGTGTTTTTTGCCATAGTTTGGCTATTCATCTGGAAAATTTACTAACTGCTTTCTAATTAACTAAATTAAATGTATTAATCATCTGGATACCATTTAGAAAGTATTTGCGATCGATGGATTTATCCAACTCATATCCAGAGTAATATTTGCAATCAAAAATCCTAAGTAGTATCAATACTTTTCGCTTAAGCGGGAAAGGGGAAAGGGTGACGATTTTAATTTACCTTTACCCCTTTCCCTTTAACCTTTCCCCAGACCAAAAGAGAGATTGTTAGGTTTATCCGAAAAGTATTATAAGTGGTATCAGCGTAAGGACAGGTAAAGCCAATTCAACTGCTTCACCTGTACTGTGTAGAATTAATTATTAGTCATTAGCTAGTAACTAATGACTATCTATAGTTAGCGTTCTTCAATCGGAAGATTACCAGAATTCACATCTAACTCTTCGCGACGCACAGTTTCTTGAGTTTCAACTGTGTCTTGATCGACCACTTTTCTAACTCTGACTTCTTCACGCAAAAATGCTTCTTTGCGAACATCAGGAGTTTCTTCATGGATTTCAATGCGAGCAACTTCGCCTTCACGGAAGTCTGCTTCGCGCCCAGAAACAGCCGTACCTGCATCTGCTGGAGTTACACGTTCAATAACGACTCGTTCTCTTTCTACTGGCACTGCAATCCGTGCGGTATCAGTTTCAACATGCTTGCCAATCGTTACTTCTCCAGTTTTTTGGCGTCGTTTGCTGGCAATTAGCCGTTCTTCGTACAATCTCAGAGTTTGATGATCTTGCTCGTTTAAACCGTATAAAGCAGGCTCATTTTCGTAAGTGTAGCTATCACGGGCATAAGTGGGAGTTGTACCCAATGGTGCTACAGGCGTTCCTAAAGGATCTAATCCTGCTAAAGGCTCTAATGGTGTTGCAGCTTCTACACGAGGGTTGTAGTCTGTGGGTTGGCGATATACTCCACGCACCCGTTCTTCATAGTCGTAATCAAGGGTTTGACGTTCGTCGAACTCAGGCAAATCTTCAGCTTGCTCTCTAGTCAAACCAATTGTGTAAACGCGATCGACGTTATAGTCGATACGGGCGCGGGCAATTGGTAGTAATACTTTTTTACCAAAAATCCAGAAGCCTAAGTCAACAACTAGATAGCGAAAATGACCTTCTTCATCAACTAAAACATCGCTCACAGTACCAACTTTTTCATCAGTTCCCTGTGTATAGACACCCAGCCCTTTCAGGTCATGACCATCAAAACTCTCTTGATAGCTAGGCTCAAAATCTTCTAATTTGTAAAGAACCATTATGTTTAACCTCAAATATTTTTTTGTCATCTCTTAATGACTAAAGTAGACATTTATTTATTTTTGTACATCCTTCTGCCGAATGAATTATTTCCATAGTTAAATAATCGAAAGTTATAGATAGTTTTGAGCGATATGGCTAACTAGAGACATGAAATTAGGAGCATCTCACTTGACTCTTGTAAAGATATGTCTATTTTAAATGCAAAGTTTTGTATTTTGTATCCTTGGATCTGTAGATGATTTCTCAAAATATAATTTTTTGAATATTAAGATTCCCTACTTTTGAGAAAGTTGAGAATCTGGTTATTGAATAAAAAATACAGGCAAAGATAAAATTAACTTTGCCTGTATGATAACTTTTAGAGAAATCTATCAAACAAATTTCTAAACCAGCTAATTAAATAGCTTTATATGCAGTAACACCAGATTATTGCACATCTAAATTACCCGCAGTATCAATATCTAATTCTTCTCGACGAATGGTGTCTTGTGCTTCCACAATGTCCTGCTCTACTATTTTTTTCACCCGGACTTCTTCACGCACAAACGCTTCTTTCTGTATCTCAGGCGTTTCTTCGTACACTTCTATGCGTGCTACTTCTCCTTCTTGAAACTTAAGTTCATTGGGATTTACAACCTTTCCTGCTTCTGTTGGCGTAACTCGCTCAATCAAAACTCGTTCTTTTTGAACGGGTACTGTAACGCTTACAGTTTCTGTTTCAATATGCTTACCAACCGTTACTTCTCCGGTTTTGATGCGTTGTTTATTGGCAATTAATCGTTCTTCATAGAGTTTAAAAGTTTGATGAGATTGCTCATTCAACCCATAGAAATCGGGATTTTCTTGGTAATTGTATGTATCGCGATCGGAAGTCACACCGCTAGTTGGAGAACGAAATACACTACGTACCTTTTCTTCGTAATCATTATTAACGATCGCGTCTTCTGTATGATCGGGTAAACCTTCTATTTGCTGTCTGCTTAACCCATCAACATAGACGCGTTTTTCTAGATAACTGATCCGGCAAAGACTAGTTGGTAGTAAGATTTTCTTGCTAACAAAATCTAAGCTTATATCAATAATTAAATAGCGGAAATGACCATCATCATCAACTAAAACGTCAGCAACTGAGCCAACTCTGTCCCCACCCTCAGTATAGAGATCCAACGCTTTCAGATCGTCTCCACCAAAAGTATCTCGATAATTTTGGTCAAAATGTTCAAGTTTATGAAGAGGCATACACTATTCCTAAATTGTTTATAAGGTCTATGTACTAGGGTAAAAAATATTGAGCTAAGTATCCTCCTGCTGGCGACTGAGTTCAATGGAGATATTTGAGGTTGTTTGAAAAGTCTAATTTATTTACTTGCCGCCCTTCTCCTCTCTTCTCTTTCAGAGACGCACTCGCGTTCGAGACGCGCAAGGGACGTAGGAGAGGGGCTGGGGGAGAGGTCAAAATAGCACTCGTCGAACTCACGTTAATTAAGAGCCAATACTGAAACAATGGGAATAGACACTACAGAACCATGCAGATTATGAGTGAACTTCCAAATAGTCTTGAAGATGCGATCGCCCAATCTCGTACAGCCGTTCAAGCTGCCCTTGCAGATGGCTGTACTCGCTTACAAGTTGACTTCCTGTTCCCAGAACTGAAGTTTATGCCAGTGGCGGAACAATTTCTGCCGGCATTTACAGATTATGATTCCCGTTTGAAAATTTTCTTTGCTGACGCTGGCGCTGCGGCCCTAGCCCGACGTGATTGGGCAGATGCACCATTTCAAATTTTGGATATTGGTACGGGTAGGGCTGCTTCCTTGCAGACAAAAATTCAGCCAGAGGATGAAATTTTCTTATTCATCGCCCCCACATCCGTAGAAGTGCCGCAGTTGGAAAAGCTGTGTGAAGTAATAGGCGATCGCCCTTTAGTCTTGTTAAATCCTCGCTTAGAAGATGCTGGAACCGTGGGCATTGGTTATACAGCGAGAAAAATTCGCGATCGTTTTATCAGTACCATTGAATCCGCGTATTACGTGCGCCCCATAGACGATGAAAGTGCCCTATATCGCTGCTACCCAGGACAATGGGAAGTTTGGCTGGAAACTGACGGCGAATATCAAAGAATTGCCGAATTACCTACAAAACCATCTGGTGATGATTTGGATCTCATTGTTTTAAAAGGACAACCGCAAACAACAACAGATGCGACACCTGCGAGAAAGCCCAGTGTATTTAAGAGTTTGCAACGATTTTTAAAAGCATTGAGTAGTTAAGATAATGCAGAGGTAGCAGAAGGAAACTTTCTTATCTGCTGCCTCATTTTGAGTTTTTATACATCGCATTCGTTATGCTGAATGGAAAAAACTGAGCAATCCAGATATGTATTGCGTACAGTTTATCAAGGGTGCAACACACGTAGAGCAAATGATATTTTTACAAGTAGTTTAGCAACAAGCCTTTAACTCACAGCATAATCTGTATACTGCCGTATATAAGGCGGGTGAAACCCAACGACAATATCGTGTTTTGGTATTCCCATTGCTGTAAGTTGCTCACCTACATCCTCTTCTGTACCATTCCACTGAATCCAAATTTTGCTGTTTTTGATATCAAAATGCATTACAGGGCCAAAAACCCTACGTCTATTTTGCCAACCAATATATATCAGTTGGTAATGGTCTTGTTCTACGTCAAAAATTGTTTGAGCTTCAATTTCATTATTACAGGAGGCGCGTTGAGCATATTCTGTAAGTAATTGCCGAATACACTCTCGATATTTATCTAAATCTGCCATCGGATAATTTCCTCCGTTTCCACATCATAAACTATCAGATTGATTTGACTTCGCTGGATAATACTTTTAATAAATGGTTTATTTAAAAAATCGTTATAAGTGTTTAAGGGCACTGCTAAATATAAAACTCGCTCTGAATCTATCTCTTCTAATGCATATCGATAATTAATAAACTGTCCCACCGCAGTATGAAACTCAGAAATAGTTGAAGTGCCGATGAAACTTTTAATTTCAACCGCTATTATTTGTCCTTCTCTTTCTGCCGCAATAATTCTCTCTGCTCCCAAATCGATGTACATATCGGTAACATTTTCTATGCGAATTAGTAAAGGGTCATGAGTAATTCGCCATCCGTCCTTTTGTAATGCCGATTTCACAACATTGTGAAATTTATCTCTAGCTGACATAAACTATTTTTTCAGCCTGTATGAGCATTTTAAATATATTTTGCCAAAATTAGGGAAAAGAAGAGAAGTGAGGAATTTTACTATTAATTCCTTACTTCTATCTTTTTTAATTTGTTTGCAATGGGGCGTTTAAAACTTTCTCGATGCGATCGCGCGTTTCTAATAAGTGCGCTTTGGTATATTCATCCTCGGAATTAACACCCTTGAGCTTCTCATCAAGCTGTTTTAATTTATACCATGCTAAAGTACGAGCATCTTCTGGAACATTTTCTTTTCGCAATACCATACTAGTTAAAATGTCCAAATACTGACGCTGCAAGCCTCGCCGCAAACTGGTAATCTTCATCGGTTTACCTTTTGGTTTGATGACTTCCGTCCAAATATCTGATTGTAAAGTGTCAAATAGTTCTGGTAGAGTCAGTGCTTTTCCTTCGGGAGTTTTGAGTTCAATATCCTTAAGACGAGAGAGGCGATCGCTTGAGAGTAAATCTCGCAACACAGAACCCTGCATTAGTAGCACCAAGTCATGAATGGGAAAATCCAAACGACCAACTTGTGGAGAACTACCCCAATGTCGCCAACGAGAAGGTGCTAATTTATTCAGTAATTCTGGTGAAAAATTGAGTGCATCTTCTGCAAATACATATTTTTGTAGCGTTTCTAAAGCTTGCCGTTGTTCTTCAACGGGTACTGGTACAAATGGTAAACGGTGTTGGGTGACTCCAGAGACTTTCTCAGCAGGTATCTCACTGGGGTGAATGCGATAGAAAGATTGTCCCCCGATGTATTTTGTGGTGTAATATATTTGCTGAAAATAGTTACCCAATACTGTACTAAAACGTTCGCTGACATCGCTGTAACTATCACCAGCCATTGGAAAACGTTTATCCAGACGTTCCCACATCACCCGCGAATTATTTAACTGCCACTGAGAATAAAGTAGTACATTACCGCTGTTATCCCAAGCATCAGCTGTGGGGTCAAGGTCATACACATCTTCATCTGTGGAATAACTCAATTCTGGCTTATAAGATTGTGCAGCAATTTCCTCCAAAATTGGCTTTTCTGCTAGAGGAGTTGATGTTTGAATTGTTGTGTAGCCGTACTTAATTGCCCATTCATCATAAGGCCCCACCATACTCGGAAAATAATCTCCTTGTTTTGTACCTTGAGGGGCAATATTTGGGGGAATATAGTCCATGACAGAAGTTGTCAGACCTTTATTTTTGGTAATTTCCGTATTATTCATCTCCTGTGGTGGTAGCAGCGTACTACCACGGAAGTTATGACGTAAACCAAGAGTATGTCCAACTTCGTGAGCGATGATTAAACGTAAATATTGATTAATATATGCTTTTACCTTGTCTGGAGTAGCCATAGGATCAGGCAGCAGAGACATTGCCAGCGAACCAAAGGCAAACTGGTTAGCAGCTTCCATGCCATAGCATAAATCGTACTCGCCTGCCATTTTCGATAAACGATTCAACAACCCCTGTTGTCCTTGCATCTTCTGGGGGACACCATTGTTTTTCCCATCTAAACCATTGGCGCAAAGTAAACGATTTTGCATCAAAGCTGATAAAGTCGTGCGATTTTCTGTTTGGCTGGGTTGGACAATTTTGCGATATTCACCCTTGAGTGCCCGGATAAAGCTAGCATCTACAAGAATGTCTGCATCCAAAATTTCCCCTGTCAATGGGTTAACGCGAGATGGCCCCATTGCAAAGTAGCCATCGACTGTATTAATCCAGCGAATCGTGTTGTAACGAATATCTGCCGGGTCCCAGGTAGCATCATCTGGCATTTGGCGGACTTCAATTGCATCCTTGAATCCGGCTTTGAGAAAGGCTTTGTTCCACATGAGAACGCCTTCTTTCATAGCATCGCGGTATTCTAAGGGTACAGCGTTATCAATCCAGAAAACAATCGGTTTTTTGGGATGAGAAATGACTGCTTTCGGGTCTTGTTTTTCTAAATGCCAGCGATTGATGTAGCGGACAAAAGAATCGCCGCGATCGTCGTCTTTGGATAAATCTTGATAGGCGGTGATGAAATAGCCAACGCGATCGTCAGCAAGGCGCGGTCGATAATCTAGATCGGGTAGTTGGGAGAGACTGTAGTGAACGCGCAGGGTAAAGCCACGGCTGTCAGCTAGCGACCCAAAGTTTGCCGCTTCACTGTTGGATTCAGCACTATCAGAGTAATTCAAAATTGATTCGACTTCTAAGTTTTGAGGAAAGGCTTTAGCAGTACCAAAATAGGACTGGCTTGTGCTTTTTGGAACTCCTAAACCTACAGATAATCCAGCTAAGTCTGTGAGTAACAAATCTTCTAAGTCAATGAGAATAGTTTTGCGTTCTGGATGAATGCTTTTAATGGGAATGGTGTAGAGAACAGAATCACTAAACGATCGCGTCAGCGATCGCACTTGGGGATCTCCCTCACGAGTGCGAAAATTCACATTGCGGATGACAAAGTGTAATTTATCATCTACCCGTTTGAAATAAAATAAAAAATCTTGCAGAGGCATACCACTGTAAATACCTCGTTCGCCAATACCCGATTCTAGGGTTGCCGTAGCTAGGTAATTTTTATTAAGTTGTTCTGGCTTAATTTCTAGATAAATCTTATTCTTTTCTTTATTACGATAAAGGGTGAACAACCCCCCAGATTTTTGGGTGTTTTTAATTACTTCGTTAAATGGCTCTAAATCATCCTTTGCTGCTGGTTTTGCGGTAGTACTAGGCTTTGCATTTGCTTTCTCTGCGGGGTTTGCAACTTGTAAAAATGGTTGCTGACTTGCTTGTTTTAGGTTTTTTACTATCCAAATAAACGGTTGAGGCTGTGCGTGTTTATTTTGATTAACTACCCAAACTTGATTTGACGGTAGCCTCTGTTTCTGAGGAATATTAATATTATTTGATGATAAGGCTGAGATTTTCGTTGAAGAAGCTTCTGTAGATAACTGACTATTGAACTTCTCTCCACTTCTGACTGTAACCACATTTTCTTCAACAATCTGCTTGGCTGTATCAACATTGTTAACAAACGGTGACTTAGCGCTAGCTGTCGCTATCCCTAAAAATAAACTATGTAACAAAATCATGTAAAAGGTTAATCTGTTCATCGCATTCATTACCTGATAACTATCTCTCGTTATTTTTTAACTTTTGCAAAGCCATATAGCCGCCCTATGGCGATTATCTTAGCTGCTTTATATTAAGCAATAAACTTTCAGCTTAAATTTTAATTGCCATTTTTTAGCTTTGTTGTGCTGTTTTAATGTAGGATTTTTTCTAACAATTGCATCTTCTACAAACAGTAAGTATGATTTTTACATCAGACTAGGAAATTTCTTGGAGAAAAAGTATCACAAATTAGCTAAATCATAGAATTAGTTGAACTGAGAAAGAATTTTGAAGTTAACACTTCATTTACATTATGAGAGGAAGCTTAAGGCTACTACAGGTGAGCAAGAAGTCGCCATCCAGAAACGCCGTTGGCAAATTCATCAGAAGTAGCCTGCCCTAAATATCGTCAACTCATGATTTTTTTACTATAGTATTTATTTATACTATTGATTATTGGGAATGCAAAGCAAACTGGCATAGAAAAGTTTTTAATTCAGGATTATCAAAAACAGTTATTTAAATGTAACAACGGAAACAAAAATGTCAACATATTTATCTCAAGTTTGGCAGCTGCTGAGAAATTATGTTAGGGGTACAAGCTTACAAGAGATGCCAAAGGCCACATCCCTAGAAACTGAAGCAGTTTTACCTCTAGGAAAAAATATTAAAGAACCAGACAAAAGTGTTAGATTAGCTCAAGATAATTTGCAGGAATATTTATACTCTCCAAGACTGCAAAAAAGCTTAGAAAAATGGACAGTACCAAAGCACGGTTTGACTTCTCAGATGGACGATCGCACATTGGGCACTTTATCCACTGAGTTTTGCTTTAAAGTATGCGATCGCCAGATGCATGAAGAGATTTATGATTTATTGGGCAATGCTGCCCTGAAACCTGAGATAGTCAAGCAACTAATGGAATTGGTTGTGAGTGGTCAAAAAATTCGTCCAGAATTGCTTTTTGGGCGGCTAGAAGATTTTTATCGTCGCTGGTGTCAGGGAGAATTTATCGATGGCACACCAGATGATAACCTGCCTCAGAAAACAAAGTTAAAGCTAGCGGCACAAAATATTGCGATCGGGTTGAGACAGGTAGACATATATACAGGGCTGAACGTACTGATTTTATTACTAGAGTTACACCGTTACGCCCAAGGGCAAGATGAACTCAAACAAAAAATCAAATTCTACCCATCTGCCCAACCGGACACAGACAATTTTTTCACATCCCAACTGCTACGGATTATCAATTATAGCGATGCCCTGGAAATTGGCAACTTTAGCAGTATAGTTGGACAATTCCTCAAAGGCGGCAACTTTAGGGGTGCTTACCTCGGCGATGCCAACCTTACCGGGGCAGACTTTAGCGGTGCCGACCTTAGCCTTGCTTATCTCGGCGATGCCAACTTAACTGGCGTAAACTTTAGCGGTGCCAACCTTAGCGGTGCCAACCTCGGCGATGCCAACCTCAGCGGTGCCAACCTCAGCGGTGCCAATCTCAGCGGTGCCGACCTCAGTAGCACCAACCTCAGTGGTGCTAACCTTAGCTGTGCCAATCTTAACAGCGCTGACCTCAACCGCGCCGACCTTAGCAATACCAACCTTAGCCGCGCCGACCTTAGCCGCGCCGACCTCAACCGCGCCGACCTTAGCAGCACTAACCTCAGCCATGCTGACCTAAATAACGCCATCCTTTTCGGTGCAAATCTGAGTGAAGCCAACCTTAATAGCGTCAGCCTTAGCCATGCCGACCTTTGCCGCGCCGACCTCAGTGGTGCTGATTTGAGTCACGCCATCCTCAACGGTACTAACCTGAGTGACACAATTCTTTTCAGTACCAACCTCAGCAATGCTATCCTGGTTGCCGCAGACCTCAGCTATGCCAAACTTAATGGTGCCAAACTTAACAATGCCAGACTTAACGGTGCAATGTTCTTAGGTGCCGACCTCAGCGGTGTAGACCTGAGTCGGGTGATTCTCAATGAAGCTGACCTTAGCGGTGTGATTCTCAACGACGCCGACCTCAGTGGTGCTGACCTCACCGACGCGATCCTGTTTGGCACAGACTTCAGCTATGCCAACCTTAACAATGCTAACCTCAGTGGTAGTAACCTCAGTGGTGCTATCCTCAACGGCGCGGATCTCAGCCATAGCAACCTCAGTTACGCCATTCTGGGTGGTGCAGACCTTAGCGACGCTAATCTAGAAGAGATGATTTGGGGTAAAAAGCAGCAATGGGAAGGCGTGCGAGGATTAGAAACGGCAGTTAATGTACCGGAGGCGTTGAAGGAAGAACTGGGACTAAATTGAGATGAGCAAGATTTTATACTAAACTTTAAAGAGCCAATACATTTATCTATAGGTATGTATAAGTTTCTCGCCCCCACTAGAAAGCCCCTAGATGAATCCAGGGGCTGGTAATTTTGGTTGCGATCGCATAACAACAATAGGCGATCGCAATCTGCGGTAAATGCACTCTCAAATACTTAATTAATTACGGTGATTATTGCTGTAGTGAACCCTTGTACCAGCCCAAAGCAACTTCTCCCGTAGCGTCTGATAGTAGGAATTGTTCTCGCGCAAAATAATAAATTTAGCCCGACACTCTGCCATCCGCACATCAACACGGTGTCCAGGCCAAATTGAAGTTCCCAAAACCCCATCTGTCCACAGCTTAGTACTCAAATCGTAATCCCCCAAAGGCCAAATACTCACCACAGAACCAGGGGGTAAAACGAGAGGACGACTAGAAAGGCTCATTGCACAAATGGGAGTGATGGTAAGCGCCTCCATACCATCATGCATAATTGGCCCATTCGCAGAAACGGTGTAACCAGTGGAACCTGTGGGAGTGGAAATAATCAACCCGTCCCCAACATATTGATCGACTACCTCACCATCGATTTCCATTTCTAGAATTGAGGTGATCATTCGGTCAGCGGAAGCAGGTTTGACACAGAATTCATTCAAAGCCAGGTAACGTTCGCTCACTGGTTCTAAATTAGATCCATGACCCTCATACACAGCAGCTTGTAACATCATCCGTCGTTGGATAGCATAGCGATCCTCAAACAGCCGATCCCAAACTTTCTCCGTATCCTGAAACTCTTCCACTGACTCAGTTAAAAACCCCAGATGGCCTCCTACATTCACTCCCAGAATTGGGATGCCAGCTGGGGCTAAATGTCTGGCACCAGTTAAAACAGTACCATCGCCACCGAGTACCAAAGCGAGATCGATTGGTTGAGCTGCTGAAGCCAAAAAGACTGGATAGGGGTTGTCTTTCGGCCCGCTAGGCCCCATCAACACATGGCACTCGCGACTTTCTAGTTGTTTAGCACAGATTTCTGCCCATTGTTTACTCCGGGCATCCCGCGCTTTATAAGCAATGATTACCTGCTTGAGTTGCACGCACAATTACCACTTCAGGAGATTAAACTGCTCCATATCGACGGTATCGCGGTTGCGATAAATGGCCAGCACGATCGCTAAACCCACCGCCGCCTCGGCTGCGGCCACGGTAATCACAAATACTGTGAAAACCTGACCCTTAATTAATGTTGAGTCGAGGAAGTTGGAAAATGCCATTAAATTCAGATTAACAGCATTGAGCAGTAATTCAATTGACATCAGCACCCGCACAGCGTTGCGGCTAGTAATTAAACCGTAGATGCCAATGCAGAATAAAGCTGCTGCTAGTAATAAAAAGTACTGGAGTTGCATGAATCTGGGTATCCCTCCTGAAAAAATCTGGCTGTTTATCTGCGGCTCAGGTTGCAAATATTACTCTTTTGTTTCGCTAGTTGTTGATACTAGTTCTCTGGGGCGTTCTTGCAAAGTCAAAACAGTTTGCCCCAGTTTGGATGGTGTCAACAGGTCTGGCAAATACTCGCGGCGTGCCAAAATAATTGCTCCTACCATTGCTATCAGCAGCAAAATGGAAGCTAGTTCAAAAGGTAGTAAAAAGTCAGTGAAGAAATGTTCTCCAATTAAAACTATAGAACTTTCGCCACCTGCCACAGGAGCAGCTGAGTAAGCCCAAGGAGTAGCCAGCACCATCGTACTTAAAAGACCAAACAATCCTACACTGACTACACCCGTAAGTGCTTTCCGCACCCAAGAGTTAGGAAATGCTACAAAATTCTGCCGTTTGTTCACCAACATAATGGCAAACAAAATCAGTACGTTAACCGCCCCAACGTAAATTAGTATTTGTGCAGCCGCAACAAAATCAGCATTTAGCAACAGGTACATTCCCGCTATGCTGATAAACACACCCCCCAGCAAAAAGGCAGAATAGACGATGTTGGAGAACAGCACCACACCAATGGCTGCCCCAATCATCATCACGCCCAGTATGCCAAGTGATACTAACTGTACTCCTTCTGCTAGATTCACTGTTTTTTGTCCTTAGTCAATTGTCATTGGTCATTGGTCATTGGTCATTAGTCATTGGTCATTAGTTATTAGTCAAATAACAAAGGACAAATGACAATGGACAAATGACATTTATTTTTCTGTTTGTTCTACCAAGTCTTCTGGACGCGCACCTGCACGTGGCGCATCTGCGGGCAGTCCATGTGGTTCGAGGACGCCTTTGGGTAGGTAAACTAGTTCGCGCAGTGGTGTCACCATTGGGTTATCTGTTACTTTATACGGCAGACGACCTAGCGCTACGTTGTCATAGTTCAATTCATGGCGATCGTAAGTGGAAAGCTCATATTCTTCTGTCATCGATAGACAGTTAGTGGGGCAAAATTCCACACAATTACCGCAAAAGATACAAACTCCAAAGTCAATGCTGTAGTGGTTGAGTTTTTTCTTTTTGCTGGCTTTGTCGAATTCCCAATCTACTACAGGTAGGTTAATTGGACAAACGCGAACGCAAACTTCGCAAGCGATGCACTTATCAAATTCAAAATGAATCCTACCGCGAAACCGTTCGCCAGGAATTAGTTTTTCGTAAGGGTACTGTACAGTAATTGGACGCCGCCGCATGTGGTCGAAGGTAACAGAAAGACCCTGACCAATGTAACGCGCAGCTTGTACTGTTTCTTTGGCGTAATCGCCAACTTGTTTTAGGAACTTTAGCATTGTGCTTCACTCTCTCTTTTTAAGCTATCAGCGTTATTTGTCCCTTGTCCTTCGTCCTTGGTCTTTTGTCATTAGTCATTTGTGTATGCTAATGACTAATGACTAACCACCAAAAGCGAAGGGAAAGGCTAGTTTCAGGGCGGCGGTTAATAGAAGATTAACCAAACCAACTGGTAACAAAAACTTCCATCCTAAATCTAACAGTTGGTCGATCCGTACCCGTGGCACTGTCCAGCGCAACAGGATGGCGACAAACACTAGTAAATAAGCTTTGAACACAGTCATGGTGATACCCAAAGCCGCAGTTACTATCTGGAACACGGGATTTAATTCACTAACTCCCAGCCAACCAGCGATGAGGTTGAGGGGAATAGGAAAGTCCCAACCGCCCAGGTAGAGAATTGCTACTAGTAAGGAAGAAAGGATTAAGTTAACGTATGAACCCAGGTAGAACAGACCAAATTTCATGCCTGAGTATTCAGTCTGATAGCCTGCGACGATTTCTTCTTCCGCTTCGGGTAAGTCAAAGGGTAATCGTTCGCATTCAGCGAGGGCAGCTATCCAAAAGATCAGAAAACCAATTGGTTGTCGCCAAATGTTCCAGCCCAGAATGCCGTAGCCAGACTGCTGATTGACAATATCAACGGTGTCGAGGCTATTAGACATCATAGCGATCGCTAATACCGCCAGCGCCAAAGGAATTTCATAACTAATAGATTGCGCTGCTGCCCGCAACCCCCCTAAGAGGGAGTATTTGTTATTAGATGCATAGCCAGCCATCAGCAAGCCAATGGGTTGAATGCTTGATAGGGCAATCCACAAGAATACGCCCATGCCCACATTGCTAATTACGATATTCTGTCCAAAGGGCACAATCAGGAACGACAGAAACACCGGAATTACAACAATAATGGGCCCGAGGGTAAATAGCCAGGGGTCAGACTTGGCTGGTACTATATCTTCTTTAAATACCAGCTTCAGACCATCCGCTACAGGCACCAGCAACCCAAAAGGCCCCTGGTATTCTGGCCCAATTCGCTGCTGTGCGGAGGCAGAAATTTTCCGTTCTAGCCAAGTAGCAACTAATACCCCCACTGTTGCCCCAATCAGCATCAGTATCATTGGCAGCGGCATCCAAATCGCTTTGGCTGTTCCTGCTGGTATACCTAAATCCCGGAGGGATTCAATAAAAGTTCCTTGGAGGTCAATTCCTGAATTCATGTTTGGTGCTATTTAAGACATAGAGTCATGGTGAGTTACAACTATTAGTTAAATTAATACCTGTAAATTCACCCATTTTTAATTTTTGCTGTGATGATGACCGATTGAAGATTTGTTGCCAATTCCCATGCCTAGTATATCGTTGGATGGTTTGACCACCCTGAAGCGAGATGAGAATTCTACTTATGGTTGGCATTAAGATTGGCTATTCAGGGAGCGCAGGGACAAGGGGACAAGGGGAATAATCTGCTCAATGCCCCATGCCCCATGCCCCATGCCCCATGCCCCATGCCCCATGCCCAGTTACCGCTGCTCAATGGGAGTATAAGTAACTTCGTGCAGACCGTTGTAAACCTGGGTAGGACGGAAAATCCGGTTTTCTGCTAGTTGTTCTTTCCAATGGGCTAGCCAACCGGCAACGCGAGCGATCGCAAATATTGGTGTAAACAAGTCGGTAGGAATCCCCATCTTCCTATATACCAAACCAGAATAAAAGTCAATATTTGGATAAATCCCCTTGCTACCGAGTTTTTCCTCTACCACTCGTTCCATTTCTTGAGCAATGTCATAGAACTTGTCATGCCCAAACTTTTCAAACAATTGCTCTGCTAGTCCTTGTAAAATTATGGCTCGTGGGTCTTTCACTTTATACACACGATGTCCAAAGCCCATAATCTTAGATTTAGTTTCCAGACAATGCTCTATGTAGGGACGGACATTTTCCACAGAGCCAATTTTTTCCAACATCTGAATTACTTCTTCATTGGCTCCACCATGCAGAGGCCCGCCCAAAGTTCCCACAGCACTAGCAACTACAGCGTAAGGATCGGTTAAGGTGGAAGCTGTCACCCTGGCACTGAAAGTAGAAGCATTCATTGTATGCTCAACTTGAAGTATCAAGCAGATATCAAAAACTCGCGCCATCAGAGGATCGGGTTCTTTCTCATCAAGCATGTATAGAAAGTTGGCGGAGTAGTCTAAGTCATCACGGGGACGCACGGGATCGTTGCCTTTTCGCATCAGTTGGAACGCCGCCACCATTGTAGGAATGGTTGCTATCAGGCGCACTACTGAATCTCGAATGTAGACAGGATTATGTAAATCCCGAAGCGAATAAAACAAGCCTAAAGCCGCAGCGGAGGCTTGCAAGGCATCCATTGGGTGGCCGCTTTCTGGAAAGCATTTCATCATGTCCCGAATGCGGTACTTTATCCGCCGGTGGTAACGAACTTCATGCTCAAATGTTTCCAGTTCTTCTTTGCTTGGCAGTTTACCCCAGATTAAGAGATAAGCAGTTTCTAGGAATGTACTTTTTTCTGCTAATTCCTCAATCCTAATGCCACGATATTCTAGTATTCCCTTTTGCCCATCAACATAGCTGATACTTGATTGAGCGGCGGGAATGCCTTCTAGACCAGGCTTGTATTCGCACACCATCATGGCAACACCATTTGCTTTTTGAAATATCTGCTGGAGGTAACATTACCAGAAATTTATTGTCGCCATAACAGTAGCCGTTCTAACAACAATCGAAAATGTTGAAAAACTGTTACAGCAGGTACTTGGGTGGTGTCAACCAAAACATCTGACTCCGACCCAGAGGAGAACCTGTTTCTGGTAGTTTTATCCCAATCATACCTGCTTTTTTCAAGACAAAACTTTCTTTGACTTCTCCCCACAGGAGAATTTCTGCCCAATTGGTTAAATCAGGTTCGTGTCCAACCAGCGCCAGTTGTGTATTTTGGGAATAATTTCTTGGCTCTAACCACTCTTTTAGCCAACTAGAAATTTGACCGTCGTGGGCGAGGTGGCTAGATTCCTCTAACTGGGAGCTTAGTTTTTCTGCTATCAGGATTTCAGCCGTTTGGCGCGCCCGCACTAAGGGACTGGTGAGAATTAAATCAAAGTTTAAACCTAATTTAACAAGTTTATGGGCAACTTTCTCAGTTTTTTGCCTTCCTTCTTTGGTTAGGTTGCGCTCCTCATCTTTGATGCCTAATCCCTTGTCTTCGGCGATGCCATGACGAATTAAGTATAGTTCCATACTTTGTATTGTGAGCGATTCAGTTAGGCTGCTCTTAGGCTAATGTTAGAACGCTATCCACCACTTAGCAATCTGTCATACTCTGGATGCGATCCAATCCAAAACCATACAAAATTTTCATCTTCTTTTACAGCAAGCGCCCGATAATATATACCAATACGCACTGACCAAAACTGACCGACTTTTTTGAAATGCAATGATGGATACTTAGGATCTTCCCGAAGCAACTCATAACATCGGTCAGCAAGCTGTTGGATATCAATTGGTAACTGGCGATAGTAATACCAAAAATCAGGGGTTGCTCGATGTTTCACAGATCGGTGCAACGCCCTTCTCGGAGATGTTTGAGTGCTTTTTTTGCCAATGCATCTAACCGACCAGCAGCGACATCTTCTTCAATCTGTTTATCCCAGGATGCTGCATCGAATTCTGCAAACCAGGTACGAAATGCGGCGAGATCCTCTGGTGAAAGTAGACTAACAGCGAATTCGACGTTTATAACCTCTTCGTCGTTTACGTTTAATTCTTTCTTTAGTTTCTCATTTATTATTAATTCTTGCGCTAAAAGAAGGCTTGTCTGATTGATTAAATTTCTCCTTAATTCTTCTCGTTTATCCAAGGATGTTGCATCGAATTCCGCAAACCAGGCACGAAAAGCAGCTAGCTCCTCTGATGAAAGTTGACTAATAGCGAGTTCGACTGTCCATTTTCCTGATAATTCACGAACCAAATTGTCAAAATTATGTACAACTGGCAAATTTAGGTTTTCAATATATCCGTGAGCAAGCCGATTCCAAACTTCAAAACAAGCTTGAGCAAGCTCGAATTGAGAGATTGATAACTCTCCCAAAGAGTACAGATGTCTTAGTAATCCTATAACTGGGAAACGTTCAATAGGAATTGAAACATCGACTGCTCGCTTTCTTAAAGCCCCCTCAAATATACTCCACATCAAAAGAAAAGCAGGCTCAATTTCATCATTTTCAATAAGCTTATGTGCTTGGATAAGCCGATGGGTTAGCTCTTGCCATGAAGGAAATTGTTCGGATGTTCCAGGTAATGACTTAGCTTCTATGTCTTCAAGTGTTAGCAATAAAAAACGCCAGCCTGGATGTTTACTCACTTCCTCTGCTAAAGCCTGTAAACGATCGACTGACATTCGGCTGAGGCTGGTTTTTACTTCAATTACCAAACCTGAGTCGTCTTTAATAGCAATCATATCTGGCTGGTAGTTACCCAACTCGAATGGTAATTCATCTGTTTTAGGTTCAATGGAAACACGAAATCCTTGGCTTTCGTACTTCTCTGCCAGAGATTTTACTTTTTCATCATATAGAGTTTTAGTATTGTTAATCATAAGTATTTTTCCAGTGGTTGAGATTCACTCACTTTTACATAAACACACTCTTTACCTGTGATTACAGCACGCTGTAATAATGAAGGTAGATTTCTAATATCAATCGGGTCAGATATAAATCTACGATGACTATCTACATCTGATACTAAATTATCATCTTCAAAAACTAAGTTTACAAGTGCATCCTGAATTGGCTTGATAATGTTATCAGTGTCAGCCGGGAACTCATCACAAAGGTAAACTAGCGTTAGTTGTAGATCACCTTGTTTAATGACGCTGCGATCTTTCCAAAGTTTTTGAGCTTCAACGCGTACAAAATTTTTCCATGCCTGAAGGTTTTCTTTTTTCTTTGTCTGTAACGAAACAGGTCGTCTGGGAATGAGAAATTCAAAAGGTATTATTCGCATCCCAAGTGCATATCTTTATAATTAATTAACAAAGTTACAGCAATTTTCACAGATGATTACTCATCATATTGAACATATCTACATTTATACAAAAATTCTACATGGTTATTTGTCAGCGTTAGGATAAAAGTCTAAGTCTAAAATCTCATCGACAGAAAAGGGACAAGCGATCGCAAAATTATCTTCTGATAAACCAGTTTCCACCATTGCCTCTCGCCGCGCTCTTTGATAAATAGTATTAATCCACTCGGCATCATTTAAAAAACGCTGCAAGCTAGGACTTTCTTGCAGTAATTCATCTATATTTAGTCGCTCATAAGTAATGGTCACTTGCCAACTGCGACTGCGGCGTTCAGGTTGATACTTCCACTTCAGCAAATGTGATAACACCAACCGCAACGCACTTTGCAACGCCCGTTGTTGACTTTTACCCAAGTCCACCACTTCCTCAATTAAGTGTTCTAAATCCAGCGTGTCCCACTGGTGCGATCGCAAAAGCTCTGCTGTCCGCTCTACCCACGCACAAAAATCTTGTTCATACAGAGTTTGTAACATTTGCAGTTCTATAGACTTCATGGCGCTCCTTGTTCGTAAATAAAATAGGTAGGCGCGAGTTAATTTTATTTGTGCCTACCTACTTAACATTAAGCACGAACTACATCCTCAATCAGTTCAGCGTCTGTGAAAAGACCAAAATTCCCGACTTTTTAGAAAAGTCGGGAAATATGTTTATCACGAATGATTTACAGATACTATCTAACCAAACCCTTTCACTGCTGCATGAGTTAGGAGTTTTCCCCATCTCCTTTTCTCCCTACTCCGACTGGATCGGGTTGTCTCTAGGATTAACTAACCTCAACAGTTTTTGCTTAATTTGAGCATCGAATACTTCCCATTTCATTTTCGCATAAGCGGAATTTTCGTTGCTGCCAGATAAGAAGCCCATTGGAATTTCAAAGCCGCCTGCGCTTGTCCTTCCACCGCCGAAAAAGCGCCCTGTGCTATCTTGCCCAAAAGCTTCTTTGATGAATTCATCAGGGTCAAGGGTAAGTTTGCTAGTTCTCAGGGAGCCGATGACTATTTCCAGTTCTTCGTCTTCATCGTGAACAATGCCGTAAACTACGGCGGTGTGGACGTTTTCTTCGGTAACGAGAAAATCAGCCGCTTGGGGGATGGCGTCACGGTCTTCGTAGCGTAAGTAGCCAACACCAGCAATGGAAAAGTTATTTTGGACGATGCGGTTTTTCAGCGATCGCTCGATCACATCCATTACCCGCTTGGAACGGTTCGCCTGTAAAATGGCATTTAGCAGTTGAGCGTCATAAAATCGGCTTAAATACGCCGCTGCCATAAAATCTTCTTCTTGCGCTTGCATTAACCGATCTGTATCCGATCGCAAGCCATGCATCAAAGCAGTAGCGCATTTGACGTGTTGATTTATGCTGCTATCTAATGCTAATAATCCTGTTTGGAGGTATTGAGTAAAAATTGTTGCCGTCGCTCTTACGTAAGGACGGATATCTTCAAACTCTGATTGCAGATCGCCTTGGATGCTGTGATGGTCGACTAGTACCACTAAAGGAATTCCAGCCTGCTGCACTGCTGACAGTAGCTGTGAAGTGGTTCCCTGGTTGTCAATTAATACAAAACCTTGATAAGATGACAAATCTTTAGTTTTCAAGGTTTGCGTTGTCCAGCGTTGGATAGGTAAATTAGTCAGTCTTACCAAGGCAATATTTTCTTGATGGCTCAATGCACCAGCATAAATGATTTCACATTTGATATCATATTGCTGGGCAATTAACTGATAAGCCCAAGCGCAGGAAAGGGCATCAGGGTCAGGAAAATCTTGCAGAATTACTAGTTGGCGATCGTGTCGGTGTGCCAAAAGGGTTCTTTGCAATTCTTCTGACTTTTGTTGTGCCAGAGAGTTACCACGGTTACTGAGATATATAGCTCCATCACCTACCGATGGCGGTAATGACGGACTCTTAAATGCAACTTCCACTGGCGCTTTCTCGATTTCAGGTTCCTCTGGGTTTGGCTCTGTGGTCAATGACAAACTCTCAAACTGAGTAACGGGAGAATTAAAGTACATAGGGAACTTTTTTTAAAGTGTGAGGCTCCTTTAATTCAGAAATACTTACGAGCAGCAATTCACTGAATTTAGCCACATTAATTACGATCTTCGCAAAAATATCAAGACATTGCACTATACATCTAAGTATATTTCTTGTCAGTAACACCGCTCAACATCAACTAACTTCCACTAAAGGGCATACAGCAAGGAAGTTTAGGATATCAGGCTGTATCTGGCAGCATAAATATGTTTTAGGAGTTTTGTTCTCTTTCGTAAATTCAATCAGGGAGATTTTTATCTAACTTAGGGTATACTTTCTATCTTATCCTTTAGAATTAGTCCTTGATATTTGAAATATTCTTATGCTTAATATTCTCATTATTGTGACTATTGAGCAATTAACAATTATTTTTGATGAATAACGTCTGTTTTGTATCCCCTTTGAAAATTCTGCTTCTGCAAATTTAGAGTAAAGTCCAATGGAAAAGGGCAAAAGACAGGGGGAGTAAAGAGCAAAAGGGAAACTCTATATACATACAACAAAATACATACAACAAATTTCAAAGCTTGATAGTTGATGCAATCATCTTTGTTGCAAGCCTATAGCTACCAATTTTTTAAAACTCCAATAACTTTAGTTATTGGTTATCTACTAAAGAAAGAGGGTATTTCTCCTTTTTTCTTTGCTCCTCTGTTTTTTGCTCAAAGACCTATAACATACTTTTGCCACTCTGTATGCAGTCCACTCTTAAGATGTTTACTGACCTCGAAATAGAGACTGCTATAAGGTTGGCGCGGGGGATGACGCAAAGGCATGTGAGCTTCGTGGGGAGTCCGACTCCCTTTTTTGACATTGCAACGGACACAAGCGGTAACAATATTCTCCCAAGTATCGCCTCCGCCGCGCGATCGCGGTATTACATGGTCTAGTGTCAATTCATCCCCTGTGTAACCACAGTATTGACAAGCATGACCATCACGGTGCAATATATTTCGGCGAGTTAAAGGGATTTCTTTATAAGGAACGCGTACATAATGACGCAACCGGATCACGGTCGGCAACGGGAAATCCGTGTACAGAAATTTACCGTTGTGTTCCACGCGTTCTGCTTTGCCCTTGATTAAAAGAACTACAGCACGACGCCAACTCGTTATATTGAGAGGTTCGTAAGAGGCGTTTAAGACTAAAACCTTCCCCATTATTTGCGCTCAGGGTATGAGTTTTACAATATATTAACACAAATACACCCTGCTAGGGAGATGAGAAGAAATTATACTTTCGGAAGAATTTGAAAATTAAGTTATGAGTAAAGGGTCAAGAGTTAGGAGTGAAGAGTGAGGAGTTAGGAGTTGAAAAGTCAAATTTATTACTTCATCAAAATTATTACTTAGACTGACGCAATCGCGCAGCGTCTCGTAGACAAGAACAAAGTGAAAAGTTGAGCCGTAAGATTTACTTCTAACTCATAACTCATAACTTATAACTCATAACTCATAACTTTTACTTTAGCGCCGTAACATCTTGTATCAGTTCCAATCTGAAGGTTAAACTTCCTATTTAATCTGATCTCGCTTTTAGGAGCGTGTATAGATAGATAACTTGAAAGTTTAGCCGTGGCGGGATAGGAGTCAGTACAAATGTTAAGTCGTAAACAAATCCCTGGTGTAGTTCCTAATCAGCAGTGCGATACCTACGCGTGGTTTTCGCAACGAGCTTGGGTAGAAATTGATTTAGAGGCGTTGTCATACAATGTAAAGCAACTGGTGCAGTTTTTATCGCCCCGTACCCAGTTAATGGCAGTAGTAAAAGCTGATGCCTATGGACATGGAGCAGTAACAGTTGCCCAAATTGCTATCCAATCGGGAGCTAGTTGCCTGGGAGTGGCTACAGTTCCAGAAGCTATTCAATTGCGAGAAGGCGGGATTCAAGCTCCCATTTTGATTTTAGGGGCAACTCATACACTAGAGCAGATTCATGCGATCGCCCAATGGAAACTTCAGCCTACGCTTTGTAGCCCTAAACAAGCTTTAGTATTTTCTGATACCTTAGAATCGATGAATCATGGTTCTCCAGTGCCCGTACATATTAAATTAGACACGGGAATGTCTAGATTGGGGACTGATTGGCGGCAAGCTGGCGAATTTGTGCAATTAGTGCAGCGCTTACCACATCTTGATATTGCCAGCATTTATTCTCATTTAGCGACAGCAGACGATCCCGATACCACGGTAATGCAAGAACAGCATAAACGATTTGAGGATGCGATCGCTCAAATCAAAGCAATGGGAATTGAACCGCCTTGCTTGCACTTGGCAAACTCAGCCGCCGCACTTACAAATCCAGCATTGCACTACGACATGGTGCGTGTAGGTTTAGCTGTTTACGGACTCTATCCAGCACCGCATTTACAAAATGCGATCGATCTCAAGCCTGTTTTGCAACTTAAGGCAAGAGTTACCCAAGTTAAAACAATTGCCGCAGGAACAGCTGTTAGCTATGGTCATAAATTTATTGCCCCGCGCGAACTTCGCCTTGCTGTTGTGGGAATTGGCTATGCTGACGGTGTTCCTCGCAGTCTTTCCAACAAAATGCAGGTGTTAATTCGCGGTCAGCGCGTGTCACAAATTGGGACAATTACAATGGATCAGTTAATGCTGGATGTAAGTGCCATACCCAATATCCAAGAAGGAGAAGTAGTCACCTTATTAGGAGAACAGGGAAAAGAACAAATTTCAGCGGATGACTGGGCAAAACAATTAAACACTATTTCTTGGGAAATTCTCTGTGGATTCAAGCATCGTCTGCCTCGTGTTGCAGTTATGTAATTGGGCATGGGGCATGGGGCATGGGGCATGGGGCATTGTTATTCTTTTTCAGCTTGCCAGTCCCCATTCCCTATTCCCAAAAATAATTTCTTATGGTATGATAATAAACTGATGCGGATGTGGCGGAATTGGCAGACGCGCTAGATTTAGGTTCTAGTTCCGAAAGGAGTGAAGGTTCAAGTCCTTTCATCCGCACTTTTGATAAATTAAATTGCCTTATCTAGGCTGGTACTTATACTTGAGTTAAAAGTTCAAGAATAGTCACCAGCCTATTTAAATATCGCTTAAATAAAAATATGTTTCGCCAGCATAGCTTCAAATACAATAGGATATTTGAAAATTTGTTTGTGGTAAAATGCGCCTGTGAACAAGACAGGGAAAGACTTTTAACTTAATAAGTCTGTTCTCCAAATGATAGTAAATGTGTCAAAGTGCATAAGTCCTAATAGATTTAATAACCTACAATTTTCGTAGGTAAGATGTGTTAGGGACATAACGTACCATTCTGAGAACTTTCAGTACCTATTCTCGGCGGTAAAACACTCTGCAAAAAATAAGTTT
This sequence comes from Nostoc sp. DedQUE07, assembly GCF_034530975.2. Lineage (NCBI taxonomy): Bacteria > Bacillati > Cyanobacteriota > Cyanophyceae > Nostocales > Nostocaceae > Nostoc > Nostoc sp. DedQUE07. Next base: position 39,150 of record NZ_JAVRCC020000015.1, read on the forward strand.
TGCATTCTGTTTCATCTAAATTATTAAATACAAATAATAAAAAATACATTTATTGCTTTCAATAAATAAGTGTTATTACTGTGGTCAATTTGAAGTTACTCGATGCAAAGTAGCTTCATTCAGTCCTTACTTGTTTAAAAAATAAATTTTAACTAAGTGTAAATACAGAAGCTCAAAGAGATCGCCATTAATAAAATCAGTATTATTCCTGTGGTCAGATTGGGGTTACTCAATGGAAAGTGGCTTCATCTAGTCTTGACATTTTTATGTCTTATTTCTCGAAAGATGTTGATAAATCTCAGTAACACTAAGTAGATTAATCACAATTTACGAATTTACTAAGATTTGCTCATCTGAAAATAACGCTACTCTCGTTGAGTTTCACCACAAACCTAGATGTAAACTGATGTACTTTAAAATGCAAAAGTTTAATGCTTTTTACTTGATTTTGATTGTGGAATAACTTTACACGAATTTAGCTTACACGTATCGAATTTTAGCTGAAGTAAAAGCAAAATGAGCACAACTCCTATAGGTAGCTACAGGTTGTTCCAGAAACTACATCCGCTATCTCTGTTGGCACAATTAACAAGTCGGCGTGCTACGGGTTGCTTAAGCGTATTTACCGGGATAGTTTCTTGGTCAATCTATCTAGAGGACGGTAAACTTACTTATGCCTCCTATTCAGATAAACTATTTGAGCGCCTTGACAGTCACTTACGGCGCTTGAGTCAGCAAATTCCTGCTCTCAACAGCGCCACTCGCGTACAGATGCGGCTGATGTTTGAGACGAAGAATGAACATCAATCAATACCAAATGCGGATTACCAAGCTATTTGTTGGTTAGTAAATCAGGACTATATTACCTCTGTGCAAGCAGGAAGCCTGATAGACGAATTAGCAAAAGAAGTAATGGAATCATTTCTGTGTTTAAAAGAAGGTAGCTATGAATTCAGTCCAGAAAGCTCTTTGGATGAACTACCAAAGTTCTGTCACCTGGATTTAAGATTGCTTGTTGAACACTGTCAAAAACAGTTACGAAATCGGCAAAATATTCAGTCATCAATTCCGGCTGGTGGGAGTTCGCAAGTTTTTTCTACAACACAATCGTCTCAAGTTCAGCCACATCTGCAAATCAAGATTGGGCAAAATTTACCAATACCAATCAATTTTGATATTCCTGAGAATCAGACAATTACTCAGCCACCTGTTGGCAAAAAACTATATACAATTGCCTGCATTGATGATAGCCAAACTGTTTTGAATTCTATTAAGCACTTTTTAGATGAAAACACATTTTCAGTTGTAACGATCAACGATCCGGTAAAAGCTTTAATGCAAATTCTACGGAGTAAGCCCGATCTGATTTTGCTAGATGTTGAAATGCCAAGTTTAGATGGCTATGAACTATGTTCATTATTACGTAAACATTCAGCCTTTAAAAATACACCGATCGTTATGGTGACTGGTAGAACAGGATTTATCGACAGGGCAAAGGCTAAAATGGTCAGATCGTCAGGATATTTGACTAAGCCTTTTACACAATCAGAATTGCTAAAAATGGTTTTTAAGCATCTTGGTTGATTGAAATAAGGCAAATAAAAATAACAAAATATGTTTAATTTATTTTTTTAGGAGATTTGATAGTGAGCCTGACTTTGCTTGGCACAATTTTGATTGTAGAAGATTCTCCCAGCGAATTGGAATTAATGAGCCATTATCTTAAAGAGAGTGGTTACAACGTAATTAAAGCAAGTGGTGCAAAAGAGGGTTTAGAAAAAGCTGTGTTAGAAAAACCAGATGCAATCGTTACTGATGTAGTAATGCCAGAAATGAGTGGATTTGAATTGTGTCGTTCTCTGAGAAGAAATCCAATTACTGCAAAAGTACCGATTGTGGTTTGTAGTTCTAAAAATCAAGAAATTGATCGTTTGTGGGCGATGAGACAAGGTGCAGATGCCTATATAACTAAACCTTACACCCGCGAACATCTCCTACGTACTATTAAATCAGTGGTAATTTTAATCAATGACTAGTACAAACATTATTCTTTCTTCAAAACCAACGCCAAATAATTTAGCAGATAGTTATCTGAAGTTTCAGCTAAATCAACAAACTACTGCTGTTTTATCAATGAAGCATACGCAAGAAGCAATTCTTGTGCCTGTTGAATCTATTACGTCAATACCGAATATGCCATCCTGCATATTAGGATTAATGAATTGGCGGAGTCGGATAATTTGGGTAGTTGATTTACCAAGAATGCTCAATTTAGAATCCCTAGATTATCGACTGCGACAATACAATGCGATCGTTATCCAAGTGGAATCATTGGTGTTGGGATTAGTTGTACAAGAAATAAAAGGTACAACCAAGTTCATAGTTGATGATATTCATTCTCCTATCGGACAAGTGACATCCAGTTTAGTTCCTTATTTATGTGGGTGCGTTGTGCAACAGGAAGAAATATTACTGGTATTAGATGCACAGGCGATTGTACAATCTTCTATTCTCCGCAGTGATTAGGTTTTACTACTAAAAACAGCTTTTTAGTGTTCTTATTCACATACTTAGGAGAACTACTTTTATGTTTAATAAAACTAACACGAATCAAGGTAATAACGCTCAAAATCGAGCATCGCTGATTTCATCTCAAAAAGCCATTGGAACTGTAGTAAAGCTACCAACTAAGCTGACTACTGAAAGTGCTAATAATTCTTCTTGGAATCAGGGGATTGCCTATTTTACCAGGCTGGGATTGGTTAAGAAAGCGACTATTTTAGCGATCGCAATTGGTACAATACCAGTTTTGGGCATCGGTGCGATCGCTTTTGGTTTGGCCAACAAATCCATTACTAAGCAAATTACCCAATCTCAACAAGCTGAAGCCACTGGATTGAGTGATAAAGTTAACCGCTTTATGCTGGGACGCTACGGTGATATTCAAGTAATATCAAACTTACTATTTTTGACAAATTCTCAAGCTAGTATTAGTACTCAAGAAAAGCAAGCAGTTTTAGATCGGGTTGTCGAAGCCTACAAAGCTTATGACAGTATTGCTGTTTTCGATCGCCAAGGTAACTTGATTGTCCAGTCTACAGGCGAACCCCTGGAAAATCAAAAAGACCGCACCTTTTTTCAAGACGCTTTACAAAAAGATACTCCTGTCATCAGCAAACCGGAAGCAGCAAATACTGGTGTCGTGAATATTTATCTAGCCGCACCTGTGAAAGAGACAAGAACGGGTCAAACTATTGGCGTGGTACAAGCACGTATGCCCGTAAAATCTTTAGAGGAAGTTACCAAAAACTACGCAGCCAACGGACAACAATACTATTTGCTTGATGCTGCGGGAACAGTTTTCTTGAGTCCCCAAAAGGAATTATTGGGGAAAGAGGCCAAGGCAGAGTATTCTAATTTACCTAAACTGTTAGCAGCTAGAAAGGTAAATAGTTTTATAGAAGTTCCGAAAACTCAGAAAAAACAAGAACTAGTCAGTTATGTACCAGCTAGTACCTTAGATGGCTTACCCGATCTAAATTGGCAGGTACTTTTAGCTACAGATACTGCAACTGTATTTGAGCCGCAAAGACAATTGTTGTGGACTATAGCCATCGGTACAGCAGTGACAGCACTGATTGTGGGTGCGATCGCATCTCGGTTAGCCAAACTGACTACACTACCAATTCTCAATGCAACTGCGGCATTAGCAAAGTTAGGTCAAGGTAAATTTAATACCCGTCTGGAAATTGAAAGAGAAGACGAATTAGGGGTATTGAGTGCAAATATCAACCTGATGGCCGAACAATTACAGGTCTTAGTTAAAGAACAGCAGCAGGAACTAGACGTTGAAGGGACAAAATTACTAGCAGATATTACCCTACGGATTCGGAAAGTTCTTAAAACTGAAGATATTTATCACGCAGCAGTCAAAGAAGTTCAGCAAATCCTCAAAACAGACCGGGTAATCATTTATAGTCTGAATCCAGGAACTTCGACTGGCGTTGTCGTTGCGGAATCGGGAACTGATAATTGGCCCAAAATGCTGGGAGTGCAAATTGACGACCCTTATTTTCGGGAACATTATCTAGAAACTTATCATGATGAACAAGTGCAAGCAGTTGCCGATATTCATCAAGACCAAAGCCTGAAAAATGCCGACAGTTACATCCAACTGTTGGAAAAATTTGCTGTCAAAAGTCATTTAATTGTACCGATTCTTGCCCAAGAAAAACTTTTAGGATTATTAATTGCTCATCATTGCGAAACTCCTCGTGTTTGGCAACAGCCGGAAATTGATTTGTTTCAACAGATAGCAACTCAAGTCGGCTATGCCTTAGAACAAGCTAAGTTATTAGAAGAGATAGAAAAAGTCAGAAATGTAACTATAAGTGGGTCAGACGAAACACTGCAACAACAACTTTTACAACTACTCAACGACGTAGAAGGTGCAGCCAGAGGCGATTTAACAGTGCGTGCAGACGTAACTGCTGGGGAAATCGGTACTGTTGCCGACTTCTTCAACTCCATTGTGGAAAGCCTCCGAGATATTGTTACCCAAGTTAAACAAGCTGCCATCCATGTAAATAGTGCCATTGGCTCTAACGAAGGAGCCATCCGCCACCTAGCAGAAGAAGCGCTAACCCAAGCTGCCGAAATCAACCGCACCCTTGATGCTGTTGACCAAATGACCCAATCCATGAAAGCCGTAGCTGAAAGTGCCGAAAAAGCTGCCTTCATTGCTAACCATGCTGCTCACACCGCCACCAATAGTGGACACGCGATGGATTTGACAGTACAAAATATCCTCTCTTTGCGGGAAACTGTGGGTGAAACTGCTAAGAAAGTGAAACGTTTGGGAGAGTCTTCGCAACAAATTTCTCGCGTGGTTTCCTTGATTAACCAAATTGCGATTCAAACCAACTTGCTTGCCATTAACGCCGGTATTGAAGCAGCACGTGCGGGTGAAGAAGGTCAAGGTTTTGCTGTAGTGGCTGAAGAAGTAGGCGAACTAGCAGTTAGGAGTGCCGCCGCAACCCAAGAAATTGAACAAATTGTTGAAAATATTCAACGAGAAACCAGTGAAGTAGTGCAAGCAATGGAAATAGGCACTACCCAAGTGGTAGAAGGTACTCGAATTGTGGAGGAGGCTAAACAAAGTTTGAGTGAAATTTTGGATGTATCTTCTCAAATTGACTCCTTAGTGCAGTCGATTTCTACCGCGACTGCATCTCAGGTTGAAACATCCCAAAGTGTTAGCCAATTGATGAAAGATATCGCTGCTATATCACAACGTAGCAGCGATTCTTCTCGCCAAGTTTCTGAATCTCTGCAACAAACTGTGGATATTTCCCAACAGTTGCAAGAGACTGTCGAGGCTTTCAAAGTTAGTTAATGTTTGTCATTTGTCATTTGTCCTTTGTCCTTTGCGATTTGCTAGTGATGAATACTTCGACTACGCTCAGTACAAGTGATGAATGACTTTTGTTATTTGTCTGTTGTCATTTGTCCTTTGTCCTTTTACTAATGACTAATGACTAATGACTAATGACCAATGACCAATGACCAATGACCAATGACTAAGGACAAAAACCATGCTACAAGACAAAGAATTAGAAATCCAGATGCAGTTTCTGGAAGAAGCAACGGATTACTTAAATACCTTAGAAGGGGTATTGCTGGAAATCGATACTAGTAACCGTATCGATTTGGATAAAATCAATGCTGCACTCCGGGCCACTCATTCTATTAAAGGTGGTGCGGGAATGATGGGATTTAAATCGCTAAGTGATTTATCTCACCGTCTGGAAGATTCCTTTAAAGTTTTAAAAACTAAAAAAAATTCTTTAGAAATCGATACTCAGTTGCAAAGTTTATTGCTATCTGGAGTTGACTGGCTGCGTCAAATTGTAGAATTGCTTGCAGAAGGGAATGTTGTCGAAGATCAGTGGTTAGCAACTTTTTGTTATCCCATCTTCGATGAGTTGCACGATCGCTTGGGCGACCCCACCCCAGAAGATGCCTCAACTATGCTATCCCCAGAGGACGGGCAAGACGTTATTCCTTTGCTATTTGCCACAGAAGTAGAAGAGTGTTTGCAACGTCTAGAATCTATATTGGCAGATAGCGAACAAGCCGGATTGCATGAAAATATTGCGATCCTGGCAGCTGAATTAGGCGGTTTGGGAGAAATGCTCCAGTTGCAAGCTTTTAGCAAGCTTTGTGAGTCGGTAACGCAGCATTTGGAAACTGTTAATAGAGAACGCATTCCCGAAATTGCCCAGTTAGCATTGCAAGCATGGCGGCGATCGCAAGCTTTGGTGTTGACAAATCAGCTAGATAATTTACCTACAGCCATTGACTTAGTTAGTTCGCAATCTCTGCCGCTATTACCAGCAGAAGTGATACCACAGCTTCTCCCCACAGATGTCATCGACACAGAAGTAGCGTCAACAGCTGTTTGGCAAGCAGAGATAACTCCAGAAACTTGGGTGAAAGATGAAGCGATCGCAGCCAATTTTACATTTGTAGATGCAGAATTTGCTGAGGATGTAAATGCTGTCAATGTACCTGAACACAATACAATATTTGCTAAAGAAGAGAATCCCCCAGATGGTAAATTTAGCGAAGGTAAAGGAGAGCCAGTTGCCGTTGCTAAAGAACGAGAAACTCATGAAAATAGCGTCCGAGTTCCTAGCAAACAGCTAGAGCAAATTAATGATTTATTTGGCGAACTGATTGTTCAGCGAAATGGCTTAAACTCGCAACTAGAAAGATTACGCAAACTCGTTCGGAACCTCAACCAGCGAGTTCAAGTTCTCGACCGCGAAAACCAGGAATTACGCATAGTCTCCGATAAGATTTCCACTCAAGCTACGATGTTTAATGGGGCACAGATACAAGCTGAAAATAGCCACCAATTAGAAGGTACAAACACAGAATTTGATGCTTTAGAAATGGATCGCTATAACGAATTAAACCTGCGATCGCAGGAAGTTATGGAAACCATTGTTCAGGTACAGGAAGTCACAACAGATGTGCAACTCAGTGTAGATGATACAGACCATATTGCTCGTAAACTAAACAAAACATCGAAACAGTTACAAACAAAGCTAAATCACATCCGAATGCGACCGCTGTCTGATTTAATCGAACGTTTTCCCAGAGCTTTACGCGATTTAAATGTCGAGTATGGCAAAAATGTTCAGTTAAAAATCGAAGGTGGCAACACTTTAATTGAACGCAGCATTTTAGAAGCTTTAAACGAACCTTTAATGCACCTATTAAGGAACGCTTTCGATCATGGTATCGAAGACTCTGCCACGCGTCGCCTTTTAGGAAAACCAGAACAAGGATTAATTGAAATTACAGCTACTCACCGCAGTAATCGCACCATCATCACCATCCGTGATGATGGTTGGGGCATTTCTCTGGAGAAAATTCGCACCCGCGCCCTAACTATGGGATTAGATGCTTCTTTACTCGCTAATGCTAGTGATGAAGAACTATTATCACTAATTTTTGAACCAGGTTTTACCACCTCCGAGCAAGTTACAGCATTATCTGGCCGCGGTGTCGGTATGGATGTGGTTCGCAACAACCTCAAACTAATTCGAGGAGATGTGAAAGTTGATACAGAACCAGGAGTTGGTACTACCTTCACTTTATCAGTACCGTTTACACTTTCCGTTGCGCGAGTTTTGCTGGTAGAAATCAACAAAATTCTATTAGCATTTCCTACAGATGTGATTTCAGAAATATCTTTACTCCAAGATGAGCGAGTTTTTGAAATGGCTGGTAGCGAAGTTTTAAATTGGCAAGGAACCATGCTGCCACTGATTCGCTTAACTCGTTATTTAGAGTTTAATTGCCTACGCTACGATAGCGCAGAGTTAGAAATTCCGGCAGCCATTAGTACTAACAGTGTGTTAGTAGTCAAAGGTAATAATCAGCCAGTCGCAATCCAAATAGATCGTTGCTGGGGCGAACAAGAAGTTGCAATTCGCCAAGTTGAAGGAAATATACCCTTACCTGAAGGCTTCAGCAATTGTACAATTCTCGGTGATGGTCGAGTAGTACCATTAGTTAATGTTAATGAGTTGCTGTATTGGATTGCTACAAATAAAAAGACACCGAGAGGAACTCAATTACCATCAGCAAGGTTAAAAACACCGTTCCTGATATTTGATGAAGAGAAAATATCAGCAGCATCTATTAAGCAGAAAGGCACAATTTTAATCGTAGATGATTCGATTAATGTACGTCGCTTTTTAGCTCTGACTCTTGAAAAAGGAGGGTATCAAGTAGAACAAGCTAAAGATGGTCAAGATGCCTTAGAAAAACTCCATAGTGGATTAAAAGTGGAGGCAGTAATTTGTGATATTGAAATGCCTCGCCTTGATGGTTATGGCTTTTTAGGTAAGGTAAATTCAGACGTGGATACAAAAAATATTCCAGTGGCAATGCTGACTTCTCGTAGCAGTAATAAACATCGGCAACTAGCTATGCAATTGGGGGCGCGGGCTTACTTTTCTAAACCTTATAATGAGCAAGAGTTATTGCAAACGCTGGAGGAAATAATTCATTCGGTTGCAGAACAGGCAGCTTCTAATTAAAAATTGTTAATTCATAATTAGGTTTTAGATATTTTCTTAGGTGCGTTATGCCAAAGGCTAATGCACTTTGTTATCTTTTCCAAGCTTGTCTCTTCGTTACCAACACAACTTGTTGTGTTACGAATGCTTATCCGTTGATAAGATAACTTATGCGTTCGTTACTAACACAACTTGTTTCGTTACGAATGCTTATCCGTTGGTAAGACAACTTGTCCGTTCCTCACCACTACAATCTGTTTCGTTACCAAAGCCGATCTATTTGTGGCAAACACTTATGCGATCGCTACCACAGCTTAAGCAAAACTTATCAATACAAGTCCTAAGCAAAGCTTACAGCTATTTTCAGGTAAGCAGCAACATTAGTGGAGTTTAGACTCACTACCTAAAATCCCAGGACAGAAAATGCTAAGATTCCAATAAAATATGGCATTTGCACAGCTATGACAACCACGCTGCACAAATCAATCTTTTTAGCAGAGTTCCTCAAACTACCAGAAACAAGATTAATATCCGAGATTTTTTTTAATTTTGAAAAATTAATCTGAGGAGTTTTCGGTGACAAAAAACAATAAAAAAAAGGCTATTGCTCAAGCTATTTCTACAGCCGTTGCTTTGAGTTTGGTGATAATGCAAGTGGAATCAGCACAAGCTGCTACCTTGGTGGTTAATAATCTCAATGATAGTGGCGTTGGCTCGTTGCGAGATACGATCGACATTGCAAGTAACAATGACGTGGTAGAGTTTTTATTAGGCAGTAATCCTAGTACAATTACCCTGACAAGTGGGGCACTTGCGATTGCCAAAAATCTCACTATTAATGGCCCAGGTGCTAACTTACTTACCATTAGTAGCAATAATCACTTACCCGTGTTTGAGATTAACGCCGCGAATGTTACACTTTCTGGGCTTGCGATCGCTGGTAATATCAACGCTTATAATTCTAGTAATCTAACGTTTAGCAATAGCACCATTAGCAGCGACAATGTGAATATAGATAGTAACCTAACACTTATCAATAGCACTATCAACAGCGAGAATTTGGCGATCGATGGTGGACTAACGGGAATCGATGATAGTAATGTAACAGCTCTTGATAGCATCACCATCGGCGGCAATTTAACTAGTTCTAGCGGCACTTTTACTGTCTCTACTCGTAGCCTGCGAATTAAGGCTAGTAGCAATAATTCAGAAGCAGCAGGTAGTTTAACTGTTACAACCGATAACGTTGTCGTAATAAGTGGTAGTCAGGTAACGATTCCTATCAGCACAGTCAACGGCAATTCTGGGCAAATTAACAGTGGTAGCCATAATTCAGGAGCAGCAGGCAACATAACTATCAACTCTGATACTTTGATATTGAATCCTGGTGCTACTATATCGAAACCAGTATCCGAACCAAGTGCGATCGCTGGTACTATACTTGCTGGTAGTCTAGCTTGGCTGGCGAAGACAAAGCAAGCAGCATTTCGCAAGGCGAAGGTATAATTACGTATTAAAATAAATTTGCAAATAGTTTAAATACGAAGCCCGCTTAGACTTCTCTCTGCGCGGGCTAAGTATTTTATGGGCAATTAGCCAGACGTAATATTAATGTCCCTGAAACTAAAATACTTCCAGGAACCTTTATTAAGCCTCGACTTTTACACCCTTCCAGAAGGCGACATGACCTTCAATATTCTTAGCCTTCTCCTTAGCGCTGGGATAATACCAAGCAGCATCTTTGTTGACTTGCCCATCAACTTCGATACTGTAGTAACTGGCAACACCTTTCCAAGCACAAGTAGTGTGGGTGTTGCTTTCAGTAAAGTACTGCTTGTTAATGGCGTCAACAGGAAAATAATGGTTGCCTTCCACAACTACAGTATTATCACTCTCGGCTAAAGTAGCTCCATTCCAAATTGCTTTCGGCATAAATGACTTTGTAAATAAACGATACATATAACATTTTTACACTATCAGCTTATTTGTAGTGAATTTATGGAACCTGTGACGCTGACAAAATAGTTCAGAAGTCACGAATAGGCAATGAGTTACAGGATTTTCCTCTAGAAATTAATTGCAATCACTTTTATTTATCAAATTGAGAATTAAAAGCATTTGCTTCCATCATCAAGATTTTCTAGCATATTGGTATGGAAAGTTTATTAGCCAAAACAAAATTAGACTTCGGTTGATAGCATCAATTAAAAAATCTATAGATATGTGAGTAAGCGATTTGTCGAAGTGCAAACTACGCTAACGCATATTCTATAAATACTTGTCAGTTAAGGATTTTATTTAGCATATATTTGGTTCTTTTCAGTTCTCACTAAACTTTCTCGAATGTTAAATTTATCCAAGTTGGGTGAATTTGACTAATCCGTTTGGGTAATTAACAAATTAACCCATCAGATGAACTGAACCTAAAAGATTGAGATTAATAAAACAGTGGACTCTATTACTAGAAAATACTGATTGCAATTACACTTGGTTCTAATTGAGAATAACTCTATGAAATTCACAAAATTGCTAAAATCTGCACATATTATTGCTTGGATTAATTCTATGCCTAAAATTACTTGCTTTCATCGAGCCAAGAATCACAATAGCCCATCAATAAACACAGCCGCCAACTCTGAAATTTCTCTTAGCTATTCCACAAATGTCAATTATCTCAAACCTTTTGATACTGCTTCTATTGCCTATTACATGATGGGTTTTGGGAATTTTAAATGAGCTAAGTTACTTCTGTGCTTTTGAGATGTAGCTTCGATTGTTTGATTAATTACAGTTTTGTTCCCAAAATACTCCATTTTTAACTTGTAATACTTCTCTTAATGATTTTTTAAAATTCTTAGAAAATTATTTTACTTAAATATGTGAGTAATAAATCAACAAGTATGATGGGTTAATTATAAAAGCTTCAAAATCATAAGAAATAAGACTTTTTTCATTGAAAACACTAATTAATCTCTACTAAAAATAAAATCATGAAATTCACAACTTTGCTCAATTCTGCACTGATCATTACTTCTATCGCTTTTATACCTGGAATTGCTGGCGCTCAAACAGTTAATACTAACAATGGCGGTGAACAAATAAATACAGATGTCAACTCTAATACTTTACGTAAAAACCCTACAGATGCTAAATATCTGCAACCCTTCAATATTGCCTTTCTCGCTTATCAAGGTTATTTAAGAGAGCAGGGTATTCCCAGTGGGGGCACTTTGTTATTCAGATACCAAACCGGATACTTGACTGCAAAAGATGTGGTTCAAGCTGCTATCAGGGCTAATAAGTTACCAGCGGAAGTTTTGAACGATCGAGGTTACGTCAACGCAGTCGAGTTACAGATGAAATCATTTGGCGATACTAATGATTCACAATAGACAATTTAGGGGTGCTGGAATCAATCTTTGCATCTCACTATAATTTTAGACGCGATAAATCGCCGTCAAGACAATAATCAGTCTTTGTCTTGACGGCGATTTATGCCGCTTTTGAGTTGATTAGATTTGAAAGAAAGTCGCATCCGGAGTTAGAATAACTGAAAAGATTAGGAAAATCAAAGTTTGTGGCGAATATATTCCACATGCCCAAATTACCCATACCACCGTCTCTTTTGGGGTCAGAAGTTGGTTCTTTTACTGAGTTTACAGTTACTCAACGAATGCCTGCGATCGCTCGCAAAGTTATTGCTGAAAATAATTTCTCGTCTGCAACTAATACCAGCTTAGAAAATCTGGCAAAAGAATTGCCCGCAGGATATGTGCAACCTCTTTTTGATAAGACTGCTGTAGATTTTTCAGCCTGGAATACATATTTAGAATTATATAAAGGTCAGCGTTGGCTAAATGTTCCTTGGTTTTTTGCTGAAACTTATTTTTTTCGGTTGATTCTAGAAATTACTAATTATTTTCGCTCTGGTGTCTGGCAAGGTGTCGATCCATTTGAGTTACAAAAGTCTCAAAGTTTAGAAGCATCTTTGGATTCGATTATTCTATTGTGCGATCGGTCTAACAATTGGTTAAATAATTCTCAACTGAAGGGAGAATCCAATCAAACAGCTTTAATAGCGCTGTTATATTTTGCTTTGTGGGGAAATCGAGTTGACTTGAGTTTATGGTCAGCATTTGAGAGCGATCGCAGTCGTTTTGATATTCAAACCCAACTAGCTCACATTTTAGTAAATGATGCCTCCCAAGTCACGGAATTATTAATCAACTCTCAAGGGGGACGGATTGATTTTGTTGTAGATAATGCTGGCTTTGAACTCGTTTGTGATTTATGTTTAGTAGATTTTTTATTAAATAGCAGATTGGCTAATCGGATTTACCTACACTTAAAGCCACATCCGACTTTTGTATCTGATGCCATGATTAAGGATGTACATGACACAATAAGTTTTTTAGCCGCTACTGGAAATCAACAACTTATATTCTTTAGCCAAAGACTCCGAGACAATATTGCATCAGGGCGTTTAGTACTATCTGAAGATTACTTTTGGACATCGCCTTTAGCCTTTTGGGAAATACCCAACTCCCTCAAAAATGAGTTAGCCAATGCGAGTTTGGTTATAGTCAAAGGAGATGCCAATTATCGCCGATTATTAGGCGATCGCCATTGGGAATTTACCACTGATATTGCAGATATAGTCTGCTACCTACCCGTGCCAATGGTAGCTCTACGCACCCTAAAATCAGAAGTAGCAGTTGGTTTAAAGCCAGAAGTTATTGAGAAAGTAGCAAAATCTGACTCTTCTTGGTTGACAAATGGACAGTGGGGTGTAATTCAGTTGGTGGTTTAGGCAATTTTTGAAAAATCGAGATAATTTGTAAAAGAAGTATACGTATCTTCACTACTTATGGGGTCGTCTACCCTACCCGTATCACTACAACCAGCTTAGGATAGACTAAAAGAACTTTCTAAGGAAAATGGTAGAAAAAATCACAGCTGTGTTTAATGGCAAAGTGTTTTATCCAGCTGAACCGATCGCACTGCCAATTAATACCCGCGTGCGAATCAGTATTGAAATTTTACCGCCAAGCGAACATGAAACGGTATCATTTCTGCAAACAGCGCGATCGCTCAACCTCGAAGGGCCATCTGACTGGTCTGCCAATATAGATAAATATTTATACAGTAAATAAACTTTTCATGCATTCTGAAGTCTTTTTGGATACATCATTTGCCATTGCCTTATCTGCACCGAGCGATCGCTTGCATGACCGAGCCTTACATCTGGCTAAAATGTTACAAGCAGCAGAAACTCGTTTGGTGACAACACAGGCGGTGATGTTGGAAATTGGCAATGCCTTATCCCAACAACCTTATCGTCAGGCGGCAATCATATTATTAAATTCTCTAGTAGCAGACTCCAAAGTAGAAATTGTTCCCCTTTCCCAAGAACTCTACGAACGTGCTTTTCAGCTATATCGCGAACGAACAGAGAAAGAATGGGGATTTATCGATTGCGTATCTTTTATTGTTATGCAATATAGCGGCATCACTGAAGCACTAACCGCTGATGAGCATTTTCAACAAGCAGGCTTTCGAGCATTATTACGAGAAAATTTACCTTAAAGATTGGGCATTGGGCATTGGGCAAAACAGTTCCAAGTTGCGAGTAAAAAAAGTGAGATTCCCACTCAGCAAGGGCTAAACCATAGCTATCTGCTAACAGCACTCAAGACTCAGCACTCATTAAGGGCATTGGTTATTCACAAATGACAAATGACAAATGACAAATGACAAATAACAAATGACAATTAAATATTTCGTTACAATCGGTGTGTGCGTTAGGCATTCAAGAGTTATCAGCCATGAAATTGATTTCCGATCCACCGATTCCTGTAAAAATTCAAAAGATGAAGGAACGGGTGCGGTGGATGCATCCAAGTTTTGTGCAACGGGGAATTGATCAAACCAGTCTAGTTATTGACGATCGCAGGCAAGATAATCCAGAATTTTCCTTTATGGTTATCGGCGATTCCGGTACTCAATCCCATTATCGACAACACCCCCAACGAAAAGTTGCCGAACTGATGCTGACTCACCGCGATGATTGCAGCTTTGTGTTGCACACTGGCGATGTCATCTATGTGGTGGGTTCCCAAGAATATTATTCAACAAACTTTATTGAGCCTTACCGGGAATTTCTTGTTGGTGGTGACAACCCGAAAAGCATTCCTTATGACCGTATGGTGTTTAATCTGCCGTTCTTGCCAGTACTTGGTAATCATGATTACTATGATGTACCGTTGATGTACCGTTTATTTACTGGCACAACATCGTCACTGCGTCGCCTGTTCCGCTACAAAGACATCGAGATTGGCTGGCATGGATCGTATCAAGGTAATGCTTATGCACGAGCATTTATGGACTACACTCAGGCGATGTCTCCACCAGAGTTAGAACGTCATTTAGATCGGCACTACACAGCTAAGACTGACACAGGGCGCTGTTTGCGTTATGAACCTGGACAATTTACCCGTTTACCCAATCGCTATTACACCTTTCGTTACGGCGGGATTGACTTTTTTGCACTGGATTCTAATACCTTTAATACACCATCACCATTACCTGCAACTCAAGAGGGGGAAATTTACCGTCGGGAATTACAAAAGCGTCGCCAAGAAATAGATCGAGAAGAATTGGAGATTTTGGGAATATATAATCGCCTCAACCCAGATAAACCCACCGAAGCGGAACAACTGGATGACCTTAGTGCCAAATTAGACCAAATAAACGAAATCAAAATCGACATTGAAAAACAACTAGCATCTCATCAAATGCCTGCGATCGATTTTGAACAACTTGAATGGTTGCGAAGCAGACTAATCGAATCTTGGAATAACTCCCAAGTGCGCGGACGTGTAATCTTTTTCCACCATCCTCCCTACGTCACAGAAGCTACCAAGTGGAATCAGGCACAAACCTTGGCGGTTCGTCATCGTTTGCGCTGGGTGTTTGAACAAGTAGCAGAAACTCTTGGTACTCTAATTAAAGAACGTCCCATAGTCGATTTGATTTTAAACGGTCACGCTCACTGTTTAGAGCATCTTTGCACAACTGACACCGGATTTGCAGACTCGCATATTAACTGTATTATCTCTGGTGGGAGCGGTCATCGTCCCCGCTATCAACGGCGAGAAGGGACTGAATTAATGGAAACTTTTGCTGAGATTGCAGGTAAACCCACTCGGAAAGTTGCGGATTCAACGTTATTTGTGGGCCGTCATAACTACAATTTCCAGAACCGACTGCCTTATTCATGTGTGCGGATTGATGTTCAAGATGGTAGCCCGCCCAAGTTTATCATCAGACCGTTGATTACTGAACGGTTTGAACAAGAGTGGCATAACAGGGAACTGGAACCCTTTGCGATCTAAACGAGATGCGAAGTAATTGAACTACACATTTTTCATCTCACTTGAAAATCAAATCTTAGCGCTGCATCTTAGCGAACTTTTACCAAATGCACCTTTGCATTCAGATAAAAGCTAAGTATATCCTAATCTTGAATAGAGTTACGATCGTCTCAAATTATGGCAGGACATAGTAAATGGGCAAATATTAAGCGCCAGAAAGCGTTAGTAGATGCAAAAAAGGGAAAAACCTTCACTCAGTTATCCAGGGCGATTATCGTTGCGGCTAGAAGCGGCGTCCCAGATCCGGCGCTAAATTTTCAACTTCGCACAGCAGTTGACAAGGCTAAGGCTGCGAGTATTCCCAATGATAATATTGAACGAGCGATCGCTAAAGGTGCAGGCACTTTTGGCGGCGATAGTGCTACTTTTGAAGCGATTCGCTACGAAGGTTATGGGCCTTGTGGTGTAGCGATTTTAATCGAAGCCCTCACAGATAATCGCAATCGCACTGCTGCTGACTTGCGTGTAGCTTTTAGTAAAAATGGTGGCAATCTTGGTGAAACAGGTTGCGTTAGCTGGATGTTTGAACAAAAAGGCGTTTGTGTTGTGCAGGGTGTACTTGACGAAGAACAGCTTTTAGAAGCATCACTCGAAGGCGGTGCCCAGTCTTATGAGATGACTGAAGATGAGATGGCTGAGGTGTTTACTGATATTGGAAATTTAGAAACTCTTAGTCAGACACTCAAAAATCAAGGCTTTAAAGTAACTGATGCCGAATTGCGCTGGATTCCTAGTAATAGTGTAGAAGTTACCGATCCCGATCGGGCGCGATCGCTTTTCAAGTTAATTGATACTCTAGAAGGCTTGGATGACGTGCAAAATGTCACAGCTAACTTTGAAATATCAGAAGAATTGATGTCTATTACCATTTCTTAATCAAAATTAATCCAAGTATCATAGCTAAATTACAGCTATTTGGATGATGTCCAGATTGTTACATTTAAGATTGAAATACCAGCAAGTATTTTTTAGCTAAGTATTCCATGTCAGCCCATAGGATTCAATTAAGCTTTTTTGATGAAAATTCTAGCTTGTAGAGACGGCGATTCATCGCGTCTCTTGCTTTAACCGAGTAAATCCTACATTTGACGAATGTAAAAATAGACATGAAAGGTTCATCTCAATTACAAACTTATGACATACCTCTATTGGATAGTTAAATTGTTGATTACCTAATGAGGATTTTTCAAGTGAATAAGTTCGCTAAAGCTTTACTTTTGGCTCTAATTTTTGCTGCACCTGTAACCGCTTTTGCATCTCAAGCTCAAGCTAAAACTATCCATCATACTAGCGTAAAATCTGCTAAAGTTCATCATACTAAACATCACAAGCATCATGCTAAAAAACTAGTTCATAAACACTTATAAATAGTTACTATTAGTCGTAAAAGTTTCTAGTAGTTCTGTAATCAAGTTTAGTGTTGATTTCTCTGAAAAGATAACTGTATTATTTAACCCCGCTGGAATCCCTACCAATCAGCGGTTTTTTTTTATTAACTTGCTCAAGGGTGCGATCGCCTAATCCTATCTGCTACCATTCAATTTAGTCTTCAAAACATATATGAAAGCAGATTATTTAGAAGAATCACTTTTTCGTGAGTTGGAGGAGCGTTTGCTTCAACCCGATGTCCGAAAGTCAGCGACAGATATCATGGATTTACTTGCTGACGAGTTCATTGAATTCGGAAGCTCAGGGCGTGTTTTTAATAAACAGCAAATTATCGAGAGCTTGCAGAATGAATCCATCCAACCTCTGACTCAAAGATTGATAACAGAATTCAAAACATTAGTTTTAGTCACAGGGGTTGTTTTAGTAACTTATCGTATAGTCAGACATATATCTGGGAAACAACCTGTTCATTCGTTGCGAAGTTCCATCTGGAAATTAAACAACGATCGATGGAAAATGATCTTTCATCAAGGCACTTTAGTTAGAGAATCATCAGTGCAGTATGATGAGTAACTGGCCAAAATTATTTAGAGTCAAAGTTTTGCATAAAAAAGGCTCAAGCATTCCTGCCTGAGCCTTTTCTAAATTCAATTAACCTTAGTAGCGGTTGTTGCTACGGTTGTAACCGCCGCCACCACGGTTCCCAAAGGAACCACCACTTCTGTCTTCTTTGGGCTTGGCTTTATTTACTTTGAGGTCGCGACCAAGCCATTCAGCACCATCAAGAGCTTCAATAGCTTTCGCTTCTTCATCTTCTGAACTCATTTCCACAAAAGCAAAGCCGCGTAAACGACCTGTTTCACGGTCAGTGGGTAGTTGAACGCGCTTTACAGCACCATATTCTGCAAATACAGCACTCAGCGCATCTTGTGTAACATCATAGGAGAGGTTACCAACGTAAATTGACATCAAATGTCTCCAAAATCATAAGTTTGTAGAGATTTAGATTTCGGAGAGAAGTCTGTAATACCAAAAGGAAAAAGCCTGTCAATACTAAAAACAAACACTGTCGCCGAATTAATTCTCATTTCACTTGCCATGATGACATAGCAACCAACTTTCTGGGTAAAAGTTTGAAAAACTGTTATAAAAAGTTATATAAGCGGTTAATAGCTAGATGCTGGCTAGTCTAAAAACGGGTGAGGCTAAGTGAACCGCACCCACGAAATTGCTACATTAAATCTAGTTATGTC
Source organism: Nostoc sp. DedQUE07 (assembly GCF_034530975.2). Classification (NCBI taxonomy): domain Bacteria; kingdom Bacillati; phylum Cyanobacteriota; class Cyanophyceae; order Nostocales; family Nostocaceae; genus Nostoc; species Nostoc sp. DedQUE07. The sequence continues at coordinate 57,819 of NZ_JAVRCC020000015.1, forward strand.
AGCCTAAGTCTAGTTACTTAATACTGCCACGATTAGAAGTAGGGGTGTGAAAGTTCCGTATCTTCAGTAAATACAAGTCTTCTACTAAGGGCAGATTGCAAGAAATTTAAAAATATTTATACTGAGTTAAGAATTGCATCGTCAGCTAAAAAGCGGGCGACTCAATTTAATGAGTTAAAGTGGTGAGAAATTTTTTCAAATAAAAAGTAATTTTTGATACAAAATTCTGCAAGAACATAGCCAATTGACTCTCGCCGCTTTTCACTATTCATAATGTCTCAAAATTACTTGGTAATGCATGGCTGTTTAACCCAAAAAGCTCACCAAATACGAGAAAAATAAATGATTTTGGACAGAAATAAGCCGCACAAGCAGGCGAAAATCTCACCTTTGGCAGCCGCTAACCAGGTAATTAATACCAAGTTAAATTCAGTTATGAAGACTGATGTGGCTGTTGCAGATGTAAAAAATAGTTTTGACACAAAGGTGTCTTCCCCTTTAGCATCCAAATTATTGATTCCCTGTCTGTTAGGCATAGGACTGCTGACAGCGAATTGTGGAGCGCTACCCAAGGAAGAAGCGGCTGACGCACAATCTCAGAGTCCTGGTAGCGGACAACGTGGCGGTGCAACGGCTGTAGATGCGGCGATCGCTCGAACTGATACGTTGCAAACACAACCAGAATACACAGGTAATACAACACCCTTCCGAATTGTGTCACTGCGATCGCAAGTAGAAGCTCGGTTGTTGGCTTTGAACCTTGATGTCGGCGATGCAGTAAAGCTTGGGCAAAACGTCGGGCGGTTAGATGATGCCATACTTTCGACCGAATTAAAGCAAGCAGAAGCAGAACTAGCAGCCCTCAAATCAGAAGTAGCTAGGGCAACCAATCAGGTAAGCAATGCTCGTGCAGACGTTGAACGGGCGCGCCTAGAAGTAGTACAAGCTCAAGCAGACTCAGAGCGGCAGCAGAGGTTGTTTAAGGCTGGAGCGATCGCGGAACAAACTGCGCAACAGGCGCGTACCCAGGCAAAAACAGCCGCCCAAGCACTCCGGGCAGCCCAAGAACAAGTACGGACAGAACAGCAAGCCGTTGCAGCTGCCCAAGGTAGAGTACTTGCTCAACAGGCATTGGTTGCTCAAACCAAAGAACGCAGGTCTTATACTCGGCTGGTATCTCCGATCGCTGGCGTAGTCACAGAAAAGGTGACAGAACCAGGCAACCTGCTGCAAGCAGGTAACGAAGTCTTGAAAATTGGAGACTTTAGCCGTGTCAAAGTCGTCGTCCAAGTTTCGGAATTAGAACTGGCGCAAATTCAAGTTGGGCAATCTGTACAAGTCCGTTTAGATGCCTTCCCCAAAGAAACATTAATTGGCAGAGTTACGCGCATTTCCCCTGCTGCCGATGCTACAGCTCGCTTGATACCTATAGAAGTAGTGATTCCCAACACTCAAGGTAAGATTGGTAGCGGACTACTGGCGCGAGTCAACTTTCAAAACCAGACTCAACAGCGGGTAGTAGTACCGCAAACAGCGATTCAAAAACAAGCAGGGGCAGCAAAGGCAGCACAGAAAGAGCAAGAAAACTCGTCGGGGACGCTATTTGTGGTGAAAGACACAGATGGTAAGACGAAAGTAGCGACGCGTGCAGTTACTTTAGGAAAAAGGGCTGATGGCAGAGTGGAAATTTTATCCGGTTTGCAAGCAGGAGAGCGCTATGTTGTTCGTAGTGGTAAGCCGTTAAAAGAAGGTGACACTGTAAGTCTTTCAATTCTTTCAGAAAAGCAATAGTAGGGTGGGGAGTAACCACCATATTAATGAAAAAAGTACTCAGTAGTCAGCACTTAGCACTTATCACTTAGTATCATGCAACAGGCAAATAATAATAGTGGCAATAGCGGATTTAGCCTGAGTGCGATCGCTATCCGCCAACACATTGGCACACTCATGCTCACCGTGGCAGTAATTGTCATTGGGGTATTTTTTCTCACAACGATCCAAGTCGATCTCCTACCATCAATTACCTATCCCCGAATTGGGGTGCGGCTAGAAGCCCCCGGTATTTCGCCAGAAGTAGCAGTAGATGAAATCACCAGACCTTTAGAAGAAGCTTTACGGGCAACTGAGAATGTAGTGCAAGTTTTTTCCCGCACCCGTGAAGGACAAGTCAGCCTCGATTTATACTTCCAACCAGGGGGCGATATTGACCAAGCCCTAAACGATGCTACTGCTGCTTTTAACCGAAATCGAGGACAACTACCAGATACGATAGAGGAGCCGCGCTTATTCAAAGTCGATCCTTCTCAATTGCCGGTTTATGAATTGGCGCTGACATCTGCCTCGTTACCAGGGAAAGATTTACGCGTATTTGCTGATGAAGAGTTAACGCGTGAACTCAGTGTAGTACCAGGAGTCGCTTCTGTTGACGTATCCGGCGGTGCAGAAGAAGAAGTACGAGTGCTTGTTGACTTAAACCGATTGCAAGCTTTGGGTGTCGGGTTAAATGATGTCTTAGATGAATTAACAGCCCGTAACCAAGATACTTCTGGCGGTCGGATTCTGGGGCAAAATTCCGAGCCATTGACTCGGACTGTCGGACGCTTTCAAAATGCTAAGGAAATTGAAAACCTTTCCTTGGAAGTTTCCTCCCCTGCCTCCCCTGCCTCCCCTGCTTCCCCTGCTTCCCCTGCTTCCCCTGCTTCCCCTACTTCCCCTACACCTTCCCGCCGCGTCTACTTGCGAGACTTTGCAGAGGTAATTGATGATACAGAAGAACAGCGAGTATTTGTTTATCTGAATCGTCAGCCTGCGGTGAAATTTTCAGTCCAAAAGCAGCCTGAAGCCAACACGATCGCAGTTGTAGATGCTGTTAAGCGGCGAATCGAACAATTACGGCAATCAGGTTTAATTCCAGCAGACATGACTTTGAGTCCCACCACAGATGAATCTGTCTTCATCCGCAATTCTTTAAATGATGTGATCTTTTCAGGGATTTCTGGGGCATTGCTAGCAGCAGCAGCAGTATTGTTATTTTTGGGATCGTTCAGGCAAACATTTATTATCAGTTTGACGATTCCGCTGTGTACTCTAGCAGCGATCGCTTTAATGAAAATCTTTGGCCTGACTTTGAATGTTTTTAGTTTGGCAGGTCTAACACTAGGAGTCGGTCAAGCAATTGATACATCGGTTGTGATTTTGGAGAACATCTCCGAAAAAACAGGGATGACTCCCAATCAAAGAGAGATGGAGGCAGGGGAGCAGAGGAGCAGAGGAGCAGAGGAGAACGGGAGAAATTCCAAATTCTTTATAGACAGTGCGACTACTGCTTCCCAAGAAGTAGAATCTGCTTTAGTTGCTGCTACGGGTGCCAACTTAGTTTCTGTAGTGCCATTCCTCTTAATTGGCGGCTTTATTGCACTGCTATTTAATGAACTGATTCTGACAATTAGCTTCGCAGTCGCAGCATCTCTTGTGGTTGCGATTACAGTAGTGCCGATGCTGTCTTCTCGACTTTTGGGAATCCGCTGGTCTAGTCGGATTAGTGAATTTTGGCTGCTTAGACAGTTTAATCACCGATTTGAAGATGCGACGCGGGGATACAGTAACTTCTTAACCAAGGTTTTACGCTATCGGCTCCTCGTAGTAACTGCTGCTTTGGTAATTTTAGGCGGCAGTAGCTTCTTCATGTTTGGTCAAATTCCCCAAGAAATTTTACCCCGCATCAGTACCGGACAAGCTACCTTGAGAGCGCAGTTTCCTCCCGGTACACCTTTAGCAACTTCTGAAAAAGTTATGCAAATTGTCGATGACATTTTGCTCAAACAACCAGAAACAGAGTCTGCTTTCACAACTGTGGGTGGTAATTTATTTGGCAGCAGTACTACAGAAAATCCCTTACGTGCCAGCAGTACCATCAATCTAAAACCAGGCACAGATGTAGAAGCTTTCGTCAAAAAAGTAACTCAGGAATTTAACAAACTCAACTTAGCAGGAATTTTGCTGCGCCTCAATCCTGGTCAGGTGCGGGGTTTAATTTTGAGTAATTCTCCAGTGCAAGGGTCAGAGGTTGACGTGATTCTGCAAGGTGAGAATGAAGAAAACTTAACGCAAGCCGGGGCCCAAGTGCTGCAAGCATTACAAGAAAGAGCAAAATTAGCGACATTCCGGCCAGATGCCGACCCCCGACAACCGGAAATCCAAATTCGCCCCGACTGGGAAAGGGTTTCAGCTTTAGGGTTGAGCGCCGAGCAAATTGGTGCAACAGTTCAAACAGCAATTGAAGGTTCAGTTCCTACGCAAATTCAACGCGGTAATCGTTTAGTTGATGTGCGGGTGCAGCTAAATAAGGAAGCGATCGCGCGTCCTTCCCAGCTAGAGCAATTACCGCTATTTACAGAAAATAATCAACTAATTCGGCTTTCAGATGTTGCGAACATTCAAGAAGGTCAAGCGCCTGGTGAGGTGCAACGGATTAATCAGCGCCAAGCTTTTATTGTCGCCGGAAATCTCAGCGAGGGAGCTAGTCTTGGTGAAGCGATCGCAGAAGTCAATCAGGTACTTAAGGATGTAGACTTACCTGATGGTGTTTCAATTGTGCCTAGTTCTGCCCAAGAAACTAATCAGCAACTTCAGAATGCTTTAAAAACTTTGGGGGCGTTGGCAACGTTCTTAATCTTTGTAGTCATGGCGGTACAATACAATTCGCTAATTGACCCATTGGTAATTATGTTCACCGTACCACTAGCGTTAGCTGGGGGAATTTTTGGACTTTACATTACCCAAACTGCAATTGGCGCAACTGTAATTGTTGGTGTCGTCCTGCTGGTGGGAATTGTGGTGAATGCAGGGATTCTGATGGTGGAACTGGCGAATCAAATTCGAGAAGAAGTTGGTTGTACTCGCCAAATTGCGATCGTGAAAGCTGCTCCTCAACGTTTGCGCCCAATTATCATGACTACAGTCACTACTATCTTGGGACTGTTTCCTTTGGCATTAGGCATTGGTGAAGGTTCTGAATTTTTGCAGCCTTTAGGAATTGTAGTTTTCTTTGGGATGGCGATCGCAACGATGCTGACATTATTTATCATCCCTTGTTTTTATATTCTGCTGCACGATTTGCTTGGTGGAAATTGGGCAAAGCCAGTGTTAATCCGATTGCGTGGAGTTACGAAAAAACTTATCAGCTAATGAGCATTTAAGTTGCACATAGCGCAATACCGATTTTACTGGCGATCGCGATCGTTGTTTGTTTCTGGGGTGGTTATAAATAGAGAACTGTTTGCCATAGTTTCTCAACCTTATAACCATTTCAGACAGCCACATAGACATCGCCCTTGTTCAAACCATGCCCAGCCCTTCTCCCATCCTAAAAACAAAGTTTTCCAAAGTTTATGATGCTCAGGTTCAACAAAACGATACTCTTGACTGAGTAAGTGGACAAAAACTAATATCTCACTCCAAAGCATTCTTTCTTGTTTGTGCTTTTTGTGCTTGAAAGCTTATGCTGATCCGCCCCGCCACAATAACTGACGTACCCACAGTTTTACCAATGGTTGCCAAAATTTGTGCTTTGCATGAGTCTTGGGATTCCGCCAAATATGGTTTTCTACCGCATCCAGAACAGCGTTATGAGCAATGGTTGATGCGTTTGGCAAATAGCGGCGATGGACGCAGTATATTTCTAGTATCCGAAAATGAAGGGCAAATTGTAGGGTTTCTGGTAGCAACAGTTGAGCGAGAAATACCAATTTATCGGTTACAGGAATTTGCTTTTATTCATGATATCTGGGTCGAGCCGGAATATCGCCAAAACGGAATTGCGCGGCAGATGGTGATGCTAAGTATTGAACGCTTTCATCAGATGGGCGTCAAGCAAATTCGGCTAGATACAGCAATTGCTAACGAGGCTTCACGGCGGTTATTTGCATCTTGCGGTTTTCGATTCAGCATTATTGAAATGCTAAAAGAGTTATGAGTTATGAGTTAGGAGTTAGGAGTTAGGAGTTAGGAGTTAGAAGTTTTAAATTTTTAACTCCTCACTTTTCACTCCTCACTTTTGCAGTTTTCACTCCTCACTTTTGTAAGTGTTAGCTAGCTAACAGAGTTTTTTCTAGAGAAGTCCAACGGAAAGCGCGATCGCCACCCCTCTCAATGATTACTCTCACTCGTGGTTCTAGTTGAGGCAAATTCGTCAAATACTCAAGTTCCTCATTAGAAAGAATATGCCCTTCAATAATCCACAAGACCAGCCCCTTAGACTTTGGTGGTAGCTGTTCTAGATGAGAATTGAGAATTGGGGGTAAATAGTACACATGACCTACTGCGGCACCGCTACCAGTGCTTTTTTTTCCAAGATGAGGAGGTCTGACTCCATGAATTCTTGTGAGATACGCAGCTAAATCACCCAGTCCTTTAGCAGTAATGTGGAGGGTAGTATAGCCAGCTGCCCGTAGTCGGCGCTGATATCGACCTTCATAACCTCCTTCTAGAGGTACATACACTCCCAGAGCGCCAAACTTTTCCAGATCGCGGATTAAACCGTTGCCAGTGGTAATTAGTGCCATAGATTTTCGTCTTATCCCACTTAGATATTTCTATTATTTACTCTGAACCGATAGATTAAAAGCATTTTTTTTCGGTATTGAGAAGAGGCAGAGGGGCTCTTAGCTGGGAGCAGAGGGGAAAGAGGATGCAGAAGGCAGGAGGCAGAGTTCTAAAATGTTTGAATTTTGAATTGATTTCTCCCCCTTGCCCCCTGCGCCCTGCTCCCTTGCTTCTTTCCTACTCCCTAAAAATAGCTCTATAAATTACTGGACAAACATAAATAAATAATTTATATTATTAGATTGTGACCAAAAACGCAAATCAGGTTAACTTTTTACTGTCATTCTGAGGTAGTGTTAGCATCAAAAGCTGATGACTTAAATCCAAATTGGATAATCTAGCTCAGAGCGATCGTAGACTGGTAAACTAAGAAAGCTTTCAGGTCAATATTAGAGCTTATGGAAAAATAATTAAAGTTAATCCTAAGCTCCAAGGTACGTTTACTCCTGTGCCTCTAAAAAAGCAGGCAAAAGCTTAAACAATAGTTTAAAGTGTTTAAGGAAGTAAAGACTGAGCAGCAATGTTGGTTTCATGGCATTACGTCAGTCTCAGTTAACGGATACTGGGCGGTAGTAACCGCTTAAGTCCAACTGCAACACGGCAAGTAGCCAATCTCCAAGAAGCCGCTATATCAGGCGTGTACAAATCGGAAAACCTGCCGACAGCGCTGCCTCCAGAAAGTGCCAGAGCAATTGCTTGGACAAAAGCATTGCTGCACGCAGCTTAAAGCTGTAGCGCCTTGCATTGATTCCAGAAGTTACTCCTTCCCAACGAGAAGAGACTTGTGGCTGTTCTAGCGATCTAATGAGTGAAGCTAAACAGATTTACCAAGCAGTAAGGACACGGTTTGTTGTGTCCAAAAGCATTTGGAGCGGTTTACTAAAGCCATTCCAAATTTCGCAGGCTAACCCAGCCTAAACTGATGCGTACAAAGCGTGTCCTCTAGAGTCCAATTCCAAGGTCAGCAAGTAGAAGGAGAACCAGTTACTGTGTCTGTAGGTATTCTCGGCACCAAGCTGGGCATGACCCAAATATTTGACGAAGCAGGAGTGTCTATTCCTGTAACTGTCATTCAAGCAGGGCCATGCACCGTTACACAAGTTAAAACGAAAGAAACCGATGGTTACTTTGCCATTCAAGTTGGTTATGGCGAAGTCAAACCCAAGGCACTAAATAGACCATTATTGGGACATTTGGCTAAATCATCTGCCCCAGCATTGCGTCACTTAAATGAATATCACACCGATAGCTCTAGTGATTATGCTTTAGGTCAAGAGATTAAAGCAGATATTTTTAGCGCTGGTCAAATTGTCGATGTCGTCGGTACAAGCATCGGTCGCGGCTTTGCGGGAAACCAGAAGCGCAACAACTTTGGTCGCGGGCCAATGTCACACGGTTCCAAAAACCACAGAGCACCCGGTTCTATTGGTGCTGGTACAACACCCGGTCGTGTCTATCCAGGTAAGCGGATGGCAGGTCGTTTAGGTGGAAAACGTATTACAATCCGCAAACTGACCATAGTGCGAGTTGACCCAGAACGCAACTTATTGCTAATTAAAGGAGCCATTCCTGGTAAACCAGGCGCTCTAGTAAGTGTTGTGCCTGCAAAAATAGTGGGATAGTCAAAAGTCAGTAGTCATTAGTCAGTAGTCATTGGCTAAAGACAAAAGACAATTGACAAATGACAAAGGACAAATAACAAAAATGGTTGAAAGCGTAGTTAAAAATTGGCAAGGAGAACAGGTCGGCGAGACGACCTTCGAGTTGCGCACTGCCAAAGAAGAAACAGCGTCTCATATTGTGCACCGCGCCTTAGTACGGCAATTGACCAATGCTCGTCAAGGAAATGCCAGCACAAAAACTCGTGCGGAAGTCAGGGGTGGCGGTCGTAAACCTTGGCGGCAAAAAGGCACAGGTCGCGCTCGTGCAGGGTCTATTCGTTCGCCATTGTGGCGTGGTGGTGGTGTAATATTTGGGCCAAAACCCAGAGACTTCAACCTCAAATTGAACCGCAAAGAGCGGCGTTTAGCACTGCGGACAGCATTTGTCAGCCGCATTGACGACTTGATCGTAGTAGAAGAATTTAGCACCGAGCTATCTCGCCCCAAAACTAAAGAATTAGTAGCAGCGCTTGCCCGTTGGGGAGTAGTACCAGAAAGCAAGGCACTGTTAATTTTGTCTGAAATTGCGGATACAGATAACGTTTATTTATCAGCCCGCAACATTGAAAATTTAAAACTAATTGCAGCTGACCAGCTAAATGTTTTTGATTTACTGCACGCTGACAAAATTGTAGTTACGGCATCAGCCCTAGAAAAAATTCAGGAGGTCTACAGTGCCTAGCTTTGACCCCCGCGACCTTGCCGACTTAGTACGTCGCCCAATCGTCACCGAGAAAGCGACAATCTTGATGGAGCAAAACAAGTACACCTTTGAAGTAATTCCAAAGGCATCTAAGCCAGAAATCAAGGCTGCGATCGAAGACTTGTTTCAGGTCAAGGTTGTAAAAGTCAACACCACTCTACCACCGCGCAAAAAGCGGCGCGTTGGTAAATTTATTGGTTATAAACCCCAATATAAGCGAGCCATTGTTACAGTCGCACCTGGGGATGAAGACAAGATTAGACAAGTTCTATTCCCAGAAGTCTAAAAATTTTAGATTTTAGATTTTAGATTTTAGATTGAGGAGTTGACTGAATAAGTACCGAAAATGGTGGCAATTAGTTAAACACTCATTAAATTCAAAATCAAAAGTTCAAAATCCAAAATTAAGTAAATCCAAAATCCAAAATCCAAAATAGATTATGGGTACTCGTTCTTATCGCCCTTATACCCCCAGCACTCGCCAAGTTACAATCTCTGACTTTGCGGAAATTACCAGAAGCGAACCAGAAAAATCCTTAACTACCTCGAAGCATCGCGCCAAAGGTCGGAATAATCACGGGCGGATTACTAGTCGTCGCCGGGGTGGCGGACACAAACAGCTTTATCGGATAATCGACTTTAAAAGGGATAAACATAATATTCCGGCAAAAGTCGCAGCAATTGAATACGATCCTAACCGTAACGCCAGAATTGCCCTTTTGTATTACCAAGACGGCGAAAAACGGTACATCCTTCACCCCAACGGGTTGAAAGTTGGAACAATAATTATTTCTGGACCGGAAGCTCCCTTTGAAGATGGTAATGCGTTACCGCTCTCGAAGATTCCCTTGGGTACTAGTGTTCACAACGTAGAACTGACCCCTGGTAAAGGTGGTCAAATTGTCCGTGCTGCTGGTGCTAGCGCTCAAGTTGTGGCAAAAGAAGGTAATTATGTAACTCTCAAGTTGCCTTCAGGAGAAGTCCGCTTGATTCGACGCGAGTCCTACGCCACCATTGGGCAAGTAGGCAACACCGATGCGAGAAACCTGAGTGCAGGTAAAGCCGGACGAAATCGCTGGAAAGGTCGTCGTCCTAAAGTTAGAGGAAGCGTCATGAACCCAGTGGATCACCCACATGGTGGTGGTGAAGGTAGAGCGCCTATCGGAAGATCGGGTCCTGTTACACCTTGGGGTAAACCCACATTGGGTGCGAAAACACGCAATCGCAAGAAACTTAGCAGCAAGTTGATTGTGCGTCGTCGTCGTAAGTCTTCTAAACGCGGTCGCGGTGGTCGTGAGTCTTAAAGAGTTAGGAGTTAAGAGTTAAGAGTTATAAGTTGAGAGTAAAATCTAACTCCTAATTACTAACTCCTCACTCCTCACTTGTAATTCCTAAATCCTAAATCCAAAATTGAACTATGGGTCGTTCTCTAAAAAAAGGTCCTTTTGTTGCGGATCATCTCCTAAAGAAAATTGAAAAGCTCAACGATAACAACAGAAAAGAAGTTATTAAAACTTGGTCACGAGCTTCGACAATTTTGCCCCTAATGGTAGGTCACACTATAGCTGTTCATAACGGACGCCAACACGTTCCTGTTTTTGTAAATGAACAGATGGTAGGACATAAGTTGGGTGAATTTGCCCCGACACGCACCTACAGGGGTCATGGAAAAAGCGACAAGAAAGCAGGTAGGTAGTTATTAGTCATTGGTCATTTGTCATTTGTTATTGGTCATTAGTTATTAACTTTCGACAAAGGACAAAGGATAAAGGACGAAAGACGAAGGACAAAATTGGAGAAAATTATGGCTACTAATACTACTGAAGTAAAAGCGATCGCTCGTTTTATCCGCATCTCGGCTTACAAGGTGCGTCGGGTACTCGATCAAATCCGCGGGCGATCTTACCGAGAAGCGTTAATCATCCTAGAATTCATGCCCTATCGCGCCACTGAACCCATATTGAAGGTTCTCAGAAGCGCTGCTGCCAATGCCGAACACAACGCTGGGTTAGATCGGACTCAACTAGTGATTACTCAGGCTTATGCCGATCAAGGGCCGCCGTTGAAGCGATTCCAACCAAGAGCGCAAGGTCGAGCTTACCAAATTCGCAAACCGACGTGTCATATTACCGTAGCTGTTGCAGCTGCTCCAGAAAAATAAGCACGTTAACCAATAAATTGCGTAAAGTAAGAAATTTTAGAGGAAGCATTTGTGGGACAAAAGATTCATCCAGTTGGTTTTCGCCTGGGTATTACACATGAACATCAATCCCGTTGGTTTGCTGTTCCCGATCGCTATCCAGAACTTCTCCAAGAAGACCACAAACTCCGTCAATACATAGAACAAAAGCTGGGTAGACAAGCTCAAAACAACGCCGGAATTTCCGAAGTGCGGATTGAGCGCAAAGCCGACCAAATCGACTTAGAAGTACGCACAGCTAGACCTGGGGTAGTAGTGGGTCGTGGTGGACAAGGTATTGAATCCTTACGTACCGGACTCCAAGGATTATTGGGTAGTAATCGTCAAATCCGCATTAACGTAGTTGAAGTTCAACGGGTTGATGCTGATGCTTACCTAATTGCTGAATACATTGCTCAACAATTGGAACGCCGCGTTTCCTTTCGGCGGGTAGTAAGACAGTCAATTCAACGTGCCCAACGCGCTGGCGTCCAAGGTATTAAAATCCAAGTTAGCGGTCGCCTCAACGGTGCGGAAATTGCCCGGACAGAGTGGACTCGTGAAGGTAGAGTACCTTTACATACCTTACGGGCTGACATTGACTACTCTTATTGCACAGCAAAAACTGTTTACGGCATTTTGGGTATCAAAGTATGGGTGTTTAAGGGAGAAATTATTCCTGGACAGGAACCAGAACCGCTACCACCCGCAAACCGCGATCGCGAACGTGACCCCCGCGATCGCGAACGTGAACCCCGTCGTCGTCAACAACAACGTCGTCGCCAGCAATTTGAAGACCGCTCAAATGAAGGATAAATCGTCATTAGTCATTAGTCATTAGTAAATGGCAGATGGCAAATGACAAATGACAAATGACAAATGACAAATGACAAACCATGTTAAGCCCTAGAAGAACTAAATTCCGCAAACAACAGCGCGGACGGATGGAAGGACTAGCCAGCCGTGGTAGTACCCTCAACTTCGGTGATTTTGCACTCCAAGCTCAAGAACCGGCTTGGATTACCTCGCGTCAAATCGAGGCTTCCCGTCGGGCAATGACTCGTTATATTCGTCGGGGTGGACAAATCTGGATTCGGATTTTCCCTGATAAACCTGTAACCATGCGTCCTGCTGAAACCCGGATGGGTTCCGGTAAAGGTAATCCAGAGTTTTGGGTAGCTGTAGTCAAGCCAGGACGAATTTTGTTTGAAATCGGTGGGGTTTCTGAAGAAATAGCTCGTGAAGCGATGCGTTTGGCTTCATTTAAACTGCCCATCAAAACCAAGTTTATTGTGCGCTCTCAACCACAGGAGCAGGAGTAGCTTATGCCTCTTCCCAAGATTTCAGAAGCTAGAGAATTAAGTGACGAGAAGCTCTCTGATGAAATTGTCGCGATTAAAAGACAACTATTTCAGTTGCGCTTGCAAAAAGCCACCAGACAATTAGAAAAGCCCCATCAGTTCCGACAATTGCGTCACCGTTTAGCCCAATTGCTGACGCTAGAAACAGAACGCAAACGGGCAGCAAGTCAATCGGCTAAAGAAGAGAAGTAGGAGATTATGGCAGTTAAAGAACGAGTTGGCTTGGTAGTGAGCGATAAAATGCAAAAAACTGTGGTAGTCGCCATAGAAAACCGCGCTCCTCACCCCAAGTACGGCAAGATTGTGGTTAACACCCAACGATATAAAGTTCACGACGAAGAAAATCAGTGTAAAGTAGGCGATCGCGTTCGCATTCAGGAAACTAGACCCCTGAGTAAAACCAAGCGCTGGAAAATCACAGAAGTCCTGAACGTCAAGCCTACTTAAACCTCATCGTTGTTAGAAACTAACAACATTACAAGGGAGAATAATTGTGATTCAACCCCAGACTTACCTGAATGTCGCAGATAATAGCGGCGCCCGCAAACTGATGTGCATCCGCATCTTAGGCGGAGGCAACCGTCGTTATGGTTTTATTGGCGATAAAATTATCGCAGTTGTCAAAGATGCTACACCCAACATGGCTGTAAAAAAGTCTGATGTGGTAGAAGCAGTAATTGTTCGGACTCGGAAAGCTGTAAATCGTGACAGCGGCATGAGTATTCGCTTTGATGATAACGCTGCTGTAATCATCAACAAAGACGGTAATCCCAGAGGCACACGGGTTTTTGGCCCAGTTGCACGGGAACTGCGCGATAAAAACTTCACTAAAATTGTTTCTCTGGCTCCGGAGGTGCTTTAATGGCAACCAAACAGGGTACGCCCAAAGTATTCCACAAAATGCACGTCAAAACTGGCGACACCGTACAAGTGATTGCTGGTAAAGACAAAGGAAAAGTTGGCGAAATTACTCAGGCACTTCCCCAACTGAGTAAAGTCATCGTCAAAGGTGTCAACATTAAAACCAAGCACGTCAAACCCCAACAAGAAGGGGAATCAGGGCGAATTATTACCCAAGAATTCCCGATTCATAGCTCCAATGTGATGCTTTATTCCACCAAGCAAAACGTTGCCAGTCGTGTTGGTTACACCTTTACCTCAGAAGGCAAAAAGGTTAGAAAACTCAAGAAAACTGGCGAAATTCTCGATAAATAAGAATTAGTCAACTTGAGATTTTAGATTTTAAATTTAATCAAAAATCTAAAATCAAAAATTAAAGCTTCCCTGACCAAGCCCAGGGATATCAGGACAAAAAACTATGGCGACAACAAGACTCAAAACCTTATATCAAGAGACGATCGTCCCCAAACTGATTAATCAGTTTCAATATACCAACGTCCATCAAGTACCGAAATTAGTAAAGGTTACGATTAACCGAGGTTTGGGTGAAGCAGCTCAAAATGCGAAGTCACTAGAGGCATCTATCAACGAGATTGCCGTAGTAACTGGTCAAAAACCAGTAGTGACACGGGCGAAAAAGGCGATCGCTGGCTTTAAGATTCGTCAAGGGATGCCTGTGGGGATCATGGTGACACTCAGAGCCGAACGGATGTATGCCTTTTTCGATCGGTTAGTTAGCCTGTCACTACCCAGAATTCGAGATTTTCGCGGCGTTAGCCCCAAAAGCTTTGACGGACGCGGTAACTACACTCTAGGGGTGAGAGAACAGCTAATTTTTCCAGAAGTCGAATACGACAGCATCGATCAAGTGCGTGGGATGGATATTTCCATTATCACCACAGCAACAAACGACGAAGAAGGACGCGCCTTACTTAAAGAATTAGGAATGCCTTTTCGCGATCAATAAGTTCATCTATAGAGGGAACGATGGCGGCTAACGACACAATTGCAGATATGCTGACGCGCATCCGCAATGCCAACCTGGCGCGGCATCAAACTACACAAGTGCCAGCTACAAAATTGACCCGAAGCATTGCCAAAGTGCTACGGGAGGAAGGCTTTATTGCTGAAATCGAAGAAGCAGAAGAAGGGGTAAAACGCAATCTGGTGATTTCCCTGAAATACAAGGGAAAAAACCGTCAGCCTCTGATCACCGCCTTAAAGCGAGTGAGTAAGCCTGGCTTGCGTGTTTATTCAAATCGAAAAGAATTACCAAGGGTACTAGGCGGCATTGGCATTGCCATTATTTCTACATCCAGTGGCATTATGACTGACCGCGAAGCGCGGCGTCAAAACTTGGGTGGCGAAGTACTTTGTTACGTTTGGTAATCATTAGTCATTAGTCATTGGTCATTAGTCATTTGTCATTATTGAAAGACAAAGGACAAAGGACAAAGGACAAAGGACAAATAACAAAGGACAAAAAGTCATGTCACGTATTGGTAAACGTCCAATTACTATTCCCGCCAAAGTTCAAGTGGCGATCGATGGTACGAATATTGTGGTGAAAGGCCCGAAAGGAGAACTTTCTCGCACTCTCAGAGATAATGTCTCACTCTCTCAAGAGGGGGAAATATTACACGTAAATCGTCGGGATGAAACTCGGATATCGAAGCAATTGCACGGCTTGAGCCGCACTTTAGTTGCCAACATGGTCGAGGGAGTTTCCCAAGGTTTTCAGCGCCGTTTGGAAATTCAAGGTGTGGGTTATAGGGCACAAATTCAAGGGCGTAACCTAGTTTTGAATATGGGTTACAGCCATCAGGTGCAAATTGAACCACCAGATGGAATTCAGTTTGCCGTAGAAGGTACCACTAACGTCATTGTTAGCGGCTATGACAAAGAAATCGTCGGTAACACAGCCGCCAAAATTCGTGCTGTTCGTCCACCAGAACCTTACAAAGGTAAAGGCATCCGCTATGCCGGTGAAGTGGTCAGACGGAAAGCTGGTAAGACTGGTAAGGGTGGTAAGAAGTAGAAATGAAACTTACTCGTAGAGAATCAAAAAACCGTCGTCATCGACGCGTTCGTGGCAAAGTTATTGGCTCCCCAGAACGTCCGCGTTTAGCGGTATTTCGTTCCAATGAGCATATTTATGCCCAGATAATTGATGATACTCAGCATCAAACCATCGTGGCAGCATCGACTGTAGAACCAGAGTTGAAATCTAGTTTAGCGTCATGTGCAAACCGTGATGCATCGGTACAAGTTGGGAAGTTGATCGCAGTGCGATCGCTAGAAAAAGGCATCACCAAAGTAGTCTTCGATCGTGGTGGTAACTTATATCATGGTCGTGTCAAAGCACTAGCTGATGCAGCACGCGAAGCTGGTTTAGATTTCTAAAGTCATTGGTCATTAGTCATTAGTTATTGGACAAATGACAAAGGACAAATGACAAATGACAACTGACAAATGACGTTCACCAGAGCATAGATTATGGCAACAGAGCGTAAAAGTAGAACAAAGCGTGCCAAAAAAGAAGAAACCACTTGGCAAGAGCGGGTTATCCAAATCCGCCGCGTAAGTAAAGTGGTCAAAGGTGGTAAAAAACTCAGCTTCCGAGCGATCGTTGTCGTTGGTAACGAACGCGGTCAAGTTGGAGTCGGAGTAGGCAAAGCTTCAGATGTAATTGGCGCAGTTAAAAAAGGCGTAGCTGACGGCAAAAAACACCTCATTGATATCCCAATTACTAAATCCAACTCCATCCCCCATCCCATTAATGGTGTCGGTGGCGGTGCAAAAGTGATTATGCGTCCAGCCGCACCTGGTACTGGGGTAATTGCTGGTGGTGCTGTGCGGACTGTGTTGGAATTGGCAGGAGTTCGTAACATCTTAGCCAAGCAACTTGGTTCCAACAATCCGCTCAATAATGCTAGAGCAGCAGTCAATGCTTTATCTACATTGCGGACTCTTTCTGAAGTCGCGGAAGATCGCGGTATTCCTATTGAAAGTCTCTACATTTAATTAGTCATTTGTCCTTAGTCAGTTGTCCTTTGTTCTGAACAAATGACCAACTACAAATGACAAATGACAAATGAGAAACGACAAATGAGAACTTGATAACTTATGAGACTCCATGATGTTAAGCCGCAAAAAGGCTCAAAGAAACGTAAGCGCCGTGTAGCTAGAGGTATTTCTGCTGGTCAAGGTGCTAGTGCAGGTCTAGGTATGCGTGGTCAAAAATCTCGTTCTGGTAGCGGGACTCGACCAGGTTTTGAAGGTGGTCAACAGCCATTGTACCGCCGCCTACCTAAACTGAAGGGCTTTCCGATTGTTAATCAGAGGATTTACACTACGATTAATGTAGAGAAGCTAGCCTCTCTTCCCGCGAATACGGAAGTAACTTTGACCTCATTGAAAGCCGCAGGTATCCTGACTGCTGTCAAAGGGCCATTGAAAATTTTAGGTAACGGGGAATTGAGCATTCCGCTCAAGGTACAAGCGGCAGCTTTCACAGGTTCAGCTCGTAGCAAAATTGAGGCAGCTGGTGGTAGTTGTGAAGTCTTATGAGTGAGCCGGAACAGCGCACTTAAATGCAAGCCAACTCGCTGCCAGTGCTTGGTTCACTATAAAGGTAGCACTCTATGATCAGTCGAGATAAAGCCCCAACGGCTCAAGAAACTTTTATGCAGATGGCGCAGGCAGCTGGTCTCAGAGGTAGGCTGCTTGTCACCGTCGGTATTTTAATTTTGGTTCGCCTGGGTATTTTCTTACCCGTTCCAGGGATTGATAGACCAAGATTTGCCGAAGCCATATCGGGCAGTAATTCCATATTTGGCTTATTGGATATATTTTCCGGGCGAGGACTTTCGACTTTGGGAGTCTTTGCTTTAGGAATTTTGCCCTTCATTAATGCGTCTATTATCATCCAATTGCTTACTGCGGCGATTCCATCTTTAGAAAATTTACAGAAAAATGAAGGCGAAGCAGGTCGGCGAAAAATATCGCAAATTACCCGCTATGTCACTGTAGGTTGGGCAATTCTTCAAAGTACAGCTTTTTCGGCATTATTCCTCCAGCAATTCGCCTTAAAGCCAGGGCCAATCTTTGTCGCTGAAACTGCGATCGCTCTGACTGCTGGTTCTATGTTCGTCATGTGGGCATCAGAACTAATTACAGAACGGGGTATTGGAAACGGGGCATCTTTGTTGATTTTTGTCAACATTGTTGCGTCATTACCAAAAGCTTTAGGCGATACCATCGACTTGGTGCAAGTCGGCGGTCGGGAAGCAGTGGGTCGCGTAATCGTCCTGATCTTAGTTTTCCTCGCAACAATTGTTGGTATTGTGATTGTTCAGGAAGGAATGCGCCGCATCCCAATTATTTCGGCTCGTCGCCAAGTAGGTCGGAGAGTTTTAGCCGAGCAGCGTAGCTATTTGCCACTGCGGCTAAATCAAGGCGGTGTGATGCCAATTATTTTTGCTGCTGCCATCCTCAGTTTGCCACTGCTGATCGCCAATTTTACTAAAAATGCCGATTTGGCGAATATAGTTAACACTTATTTGAGTCCAAGCGGTTCTAGCTCTTGGGTCTATGCCTTGGTCTACATGATTTCCATTGTTTTCTTCAGCTACTTCTATTCTTCGTTGATTCTCAACCCAGTAGATGTAGCACAGAACTTGAAGAAAATGGGTTCTAGTATTCCTGGAATTCGTCCCGGCAAGGCAACTAGCGAGTATATCGAACGCGTGTCCAACCGACTAACTTTTTTGGGTGCGATCTTTTTGGGCTTCGTCGCTATTATCCCCACAGCCGTGGAAAGCGCTTTGAATGTAAAAACTTTCCGGGGCATCGGTGCGACATCTTTGTTGATTTTAGTTGGTGTGGCAATTGAGACAGCCAAACAAGTCCAAACTTATGTCATCTCTCAGCGCTATGAAGGAATGGTGAAATAATAGTGACGCGATTAATCTTCTTGGGACCACCTGGAGCGGGTAAAGGAACACAAGCTCAAACTTTGGCTGAACACTTGAATATCCCCCATATTTCTACTGGTGAAATATTAAGACAAGCCATGAAAGAGCAGACTCCTTTAGGAATAAAAGCTCAAAGCTATGTTGATAGCGGCGAGTTAGTACCTGACCAGCTAGTGCAGGACTTGGTACAGGAACGCCTCGATCGACCAGATGCCAAAAATGGTTGGATTCTTGATGGCTTTCCCCGAAAAGTGACCCAAGCAGCTTTTTTGGAGAAGTTACTCGAAGCAATATATCAAGGTGGCGAAAAGGTAGTCAATTTAGATGCACCAGATGAAATTGTCATCGCGCGTTTGCTAGCTAGAGGACGAAAAGATGATACTGAAGAAGTGATTCGTCGTCGTTTAGAAGTGTACCGCGCGGAAACTGCACCTTTAATTGATTATTATGGCGATCGCAAAAAACTCCTAACAGTCAATGGCAATCAGTCCCAAGAAGATGTCACTAATGAACTACAAAAGGTAATCGCTTCTTGAAAAAGAAAGGGCGAGGGCATGAGGGAGACAAGGAAGTATGGGAGGAGCTACCTACAGTAATTCTTTCCCAATGCCCAATGCACCATGCCCCATGCGCCATGCCCTTCTACAAAAAAAAGATCAATTTTAGCTAAGATATATTAATAAACTGTTGATATATTTCTTAAAATGTGTTTCTTTGCAGATGAAGCGCTGCAACTGAACACGAAATTGTTGAGTTGAGGAAAAAACAAATTGTCTAAGCAAGATTTGATTGAAATGGAAGGCACGGTTACAGAGTCCTTGCCCAATGCGATGTTTCGCGTTGACTTGGACAATGGTTTTAATGTGCTAGCACACATTTCCGGCAAGATTCGCCGAAATTATATCAAGATTTTGCCCGGCGATCGCGTCAAGGTAGAGTTAACCCCCTACGACTTGACCAAAGGCAGAATCACCTATCGACTACGAAAGAAGTAACTATATGTAGAGAATTATACCATAAAACCATTTTTTTGACTGTTTCTTAGTCATTTAACTGGATTAATTTTCCTAAAAATGCTATAATTTTATATTTGGAGTCAAAAAATAAAAGGCATGAAAGTTAGAGCCTCTGTCAAGAAAATTTGTGAAAAATGTAACGTGATCAAACGTCGTGGTCGCGTTATGGTGATTTGCGTGAACCCCAAGCACAAACAACGTCAAGGATAACGCTCTTACCAATAGAGCTAGTTGCAGGACGCATATCATCATTAAAACGAAAAGACGCGATTAATCACGTTTTTCCAACCAACAGTAATTGCGAGAACAATAGGGAGAGTTCATTGTGGCACGTATTGCCGGAGTAGACCTTCCACGCGATAAGCGCGTCGAGATCGGTCTGACTTACATCTATGGAATTGGTTTATCACGTTCTCAAGAAATTATAGCGGCTACTGGTGTGAACCCAGACACTCGCGTTAAGGACTTAAGTGATGCCGATGTGACAGCCCTACGAGGGGAAATAGAAACCAACTATCAAGTTGAAGGCGACTTGCGGCGCTTGGAGTCTTTGAACATCAAGCGCTTAGTTGACATTGGTACCTACAGAGGTCGTCGTCATCGTATGGGCTTACCAGTCAGAGGACAAAGAACTCGCACCAATGCCAGAACCCGTAGAGGCAGAAGGCAGACAGTGGCCGGGAAGAAAAAGGCTCCAGGGAAATAATTTTGCAACGCTTGCTAATGCGAGCAAGTTTTACCTTAAATCAACTAAACAAGTATGGCGAGACAACCAACTAAAAAAACCGGGAGCAAGAAGCAGAAACGGAATGTACCCAGTGGAATGGCATACATCCAGTCTACTTTCAACAATAGCATTGTCACCATTACCGATCAAAATGGAGATGTCATATCCTGGGCTAGCGCTGGTTCTAGCGGTTTTAAGGGAGCAAAAAAGGGAACTCCCTTTGCAGCGCAAACCGCAGCTGAAAGTGCAGCTCGCCGAGCTATCGATCAAGGAATGCGCCAAATAGAGGTAATGGTCAGTGGTCCAGGAGCAGGTAGAGAAACCGCTATTCGGGCACTTCAAGGAGCAGGACTGGAAATTACACTGATTCGGGATATTACCCCGATTCCTCACAATGGTTGTCGTCCACCCAAGCGCCGTCGAGTTTAAATACCAAGACTTGGGCTGGGCAGTGAGGACGAAAAGTTACAGCCAGCAATGACCACTTGAGCGTCTAACGTTCAAACTGTCATTGAGTTAAAGGTTGGGCGACCAGAAGCACGTCAGATTTTCCCGTCGGGAAAGCTGCTAAACTTCGGGCTACCCAAAATATTATTAATCAATTTTGGATTTTAGGTTTGCGATTTTAGATTGAACCCGACTATAAGGGTGCTGGGCCTCGTGGATTTTAAGTTGATGATTTAAGATTTGTTCCGCCAATAATTAAGAAGTGGAGCATGAACGAAAGAAGCACAATCCAAAATCCAAAGTCCAAAATCGAAAATTGGCAGTCAATTCTGGAGGCAATTGATTTGTCTGCTAGCAGCACCTTAGAAAAAGGGAGGCTCATCCGTGGCGCAGTTTCAAATTGAATGTGTAGAGTCGAATACCGAAGAAAGTCGGAACCATTACAGCAAATTTGTATTGGAACCTCTAGAACGCGGTCAAGGAACAACTGTTGGCAACGCACTGCGGCGGGTTTTACTGTCTAATTTAGAAGGTACAGCAGTTACAGCAGTGCGGATTGCGGGCGTTTCACATGAATTCGCTACAGTTCCGGGCGTGCGGGAAGATGTGCTGGAAATCCTCATGAGAATGAAGGAAGTTATCCTGAAAAACTATTCTTCGCAGCCTCAGATTGGGAGATTACTCGTTACCGGTCCAACAACAATCACTGCGGCGCATTTTGATTTGCCCAGTGAAGTAGAAATCATCGATCCGACCCAGTATGTAGCCACCATCGCTGAGGGTGGAAAGCTGGAAATGGAATTTCGGATCGAGAAAGGCAAAGGCTATCGCACTGTAGAGCGAGGACGTGAAGAAGCCACATCGTTGGATTTTCTTCAAATCGACTCGATATTTATGCCAGTGCGAAAAGTCAACTACAGTGTTGAAGAATCTCGTGGGGAAGGCTTGATTCCAAAAGACCGACTACTGTTGGAAGTTTGGACAAATGGCAGTGTTTCTCCTCAAGAAGCACTATCTTCTGCTGCTGCGATCTTGGTAGATTTATTCAACCCGTTGAAGGACATCTCCCTAGAACCAACAGACACAGGTTCGGATATTCCAGACGACCCAACTGCCCAGATACCCATCGAAGAGTTGCAACTTTCTGTGCGGGCATATAACTGTCTCAAACGGGCACAAGTTAACTCTGTGGCAGATTTGTTGGATTATACCCAAGAAGACCTCTTAGAAATTAAGAACTTTGGGCAGAAGTCAGCAGAAGAAGTCGTGGAAGCTTTGCAGCGACGCTTGGGCATCACCCTGCCAATGGAAAGAGGCTCTAAACACCCTTAAGAAAAACCGTTCATAATTCATAGTGCATAATTATGCGTCACCGTTGTCGCGTCAAAAAACTCAGTAAACCAGCCGATCAACGCCGTGCTTTACTGCGATCGCTTGCCACCGAGCTGATCCGTCATGGTAAGATCACCACCACTTTAATTAGAGCGAAAGTTCTCCGCAGTGAAGTGGAAAAAATGATCACTCTAGCTAAAAATGGCTCCTTGGCAGCACGTCGGGAAGCTCTTGGCTATATCTTCGACAAACAACTAGTTCACGCTCTATTTGAGCAAGCTCCTACTCGATATGGCGATCGCCAGGGCGGTTATACCCGCATCCTGCATACCGTACCGCGTCGGGGTGATAATGCAAAAATGGCAATAATTGAATTGGTTTAAGTCATTTAGTCATTGGTTATTGGTCATTAGTCATTAGTCATTGGTCATTAGTGAATAACAAAGGACAACTGATAAAAGACAAATGACAAAAAACAAATGACAAAGGACAAAATCTGTATGTTAGAAAGCCCCCAGCCTACACAAACTCATCGAGTAGCCTTGGTAATCCAATACCTGGGCACTCATTTTCATGGCTGGCAACGGCAAAAACAACACCGGACAGTCCAAGAAGAGATCGAAATTGCGATCGCGACTATTCTTGGGCATCATGTAACACTACATGGGGCTGGGCGAACCGATTCAGGAGTTCACGCTGCTGCTCAAGTAGCCCATTTTGAAGCTACAGGTTTTATTCCGCCTCACAAGTGGGCAACAATCCTCAACAGCTACCTGCCACCAGATATATTAATCAGGGCTTCAGCTAGTGTCGATAACCGTTGGCACGCTCGCTTTAGTGCAGCCTATCGACGGTATCGCTACACAATATATACTGAAGATCGGCTTAACTTGTTTGTAAGACCCTTCAGTTGGCATTATTATTATGCACCCCTGGATGAATCTTTAATCCAAGCTGCCTTGAAACCTCTCTTGGGAAAGCATCACTTAGCTGCTTTCCACCGTGCAGGCTCAAAGCGATCGCATTCCTGGGTAGAGGTGCAAGCAGCAGAGTGTCGTCGCAGTGGGCCATTTATCCATATTGAAATACAGGCAGATGGATTTTTGTATGGCATGGTACGGCTGTTGGTAGGGATGCTGGTACAAGTAGGTTCTGGAGAACGAACACTTTCTAGCTTCACCGAACTCTGGAAAGAAGAACGTCGGGAAGAAGTGAAATATGCCGCACCGCCTCAAGGCTTGTGCTTGTTGCGAGTCGGCTATCCCGATTTTCCCTTTCCAAAAGAGATTTGGTACGACACCTTGCCAAAGTTCGTCACTAGTCAAGAGTCATTAGTCATTGGTCATTAGTCATTGGTCATTAGTGAATAACTAAGGACAAATAACAAATAACAAATGACAAAGGACAAATAACAAATGACAAAGGACAAATGACTAATGACAAATTAAAAATGACAAAGGACAAATGACAAATGACAATAGTTAAAACATACCTTCCTTCTCAAGCAACCCTTGAGCGTGAGTGGTACATAGTAGATGCCACCGATAAACGCCTCGGTCGCCTCGCCAGCGAAATCGCTCAGGTATTAAGAGGCAAAAAGAAACCCGAATATACGCCTCATTTAGATACAGGTGACTTCGTAATCGTCATCAATGCCGAGAAAGTAGCAGTTACAGGCAAAAAGCGCACTCAAAAGCTTTACCGCCGCCATTCTGGTCGCCCTGGTGGGATGAAAACCGAAACTTTCGCTAAACTGCAAGAGCGCATACCAGAGCGGATTTTAGAACAAGCTGTTAAAGGTATGCTACCTAAAAATAGCCTCGGTAAGCAGTTGTTCACCAAGCTGAAAGTTTACGCTGGGCCTACGCATCCTCATGATGCTCAAAAACCTAAAGAACTAAAAGTTAGTACAATTCCTGGAGAAGAAAATTAATGGTAGTAGCAGATGCTAATAGCGGTCGCGCCGTATACTGGGGTACTGGCCGTCGTAAGAACGCAGTAGCACGGGTACGCTTGGTTCCAGGCACTGGTCAACTGATTGTGAACGGTAAAGATGGAACCTTGTATTTCCAATTCAACCCCAACTACCTGGGAGTGATTAAAGCACCCCTGGAAACTCTGGGACTAGAAAACGAGTATGACATTTTGGTAAAAGCAGAAGGCGGCGGCTTGACCGGACAGGCTGATTCTGTTCGTTTGGGAGTTGCTCGTGCTTTGTGCCAACTCGACCCAGACAACCGCCCACCTTTGAAAACCGAAGGTTATTTGACTCGCGATCCCAGAGCAAAAGAGCGGAAGAAATATGGTTTACATAAAGCTCGGAAAGCACCTCAGTACTCTAAGCGATAAGCGATTGGGGACTAGGTACTGGATACTGGGTAGAGTAAATTAGGTATTAAGGATTGAGTATTAGGAAAAGTCGGTTTTTTATCTCTTTCCCAGTCCCCAATCCCTAGTCCCCAGTCCCCAATCCCTAACCCCAATTGAAACCTGAAAGTTATAATTGATATAGATTCATCACAAAAAGAACAATGGCTAAAGCTGATATTCACCCCAAGTGGTATCCAGATGCTAAAGTTTACTGCAACGGTCAAGTCGTTATGACTATTGGCTCTACAAAGCCAGAATTGCATGTAGATGTTTGGTCTGGAAATCACCCATTTTACACCGGCACTCAGAAGATTATTGACACTGAAGGTCGAGTAGAGCGCTTCCTCCGCAAGTACGGCATGAGCAGCACTCAAACATCTGGCGACGAACAAACCAAAAAGTAGCGGGTTGGCTCTGCTGTTAACGACGGCCCTGCATCAGCTGGGTCGATTTTCATTTATATGCTCGAGCCAATTTGTTATTTTTTAAGGAGCGATCGCAATCGTCATGGCTGAATCATACTTACTGGACAAACTAAAATCCGTTGAACAAACTTTTAATGAATTAACACGTCGTCTTGGCGACCCTGATACTGCTAGCAATCCTGATGAATATCAAGAAATTGCTAAGTCTCGTTCTTCTTTGGAAGAGGTCGTTAATACTTATGAAATTTGGAAAGCAGCCCAAGAAGACTTGACCGGAGCGCGTCAAGTTTACAAAGAATCTGCAAGTGACCCAGAGTTGCAAGAAATGGCATCACTGGAAGTAAAAGAACTTGAAGAAAAAATAGAACATTTAGAGTCTCGCTTAAAAGTCTTACTGCTACCACGCGACCCCAATGATGAAAAGAATATCATGTTGGAAATTCGCGCTGGTACTGGTGGCGATGAAGCAAGCATTTGGGCTGGCGATTTGATGCAGATGTACACCCGCTATGCCCAGACTCAAGGTTGGAAAGTTTCTCTAGTGAGCGAATCTAAAGGAGAAATGGGTGGCTGGAAAGAAGTCATCCTCGAAATTAAAGGTAATGATGTTTACAGCCAGTTAAAATTTGAAGCTGGAGTACATCGCGTGCAGCGCGTGCCGGCAACTGAGTCTGGTGGACGGGTTCATACTTCCACAGCCACCGTAGCGATAATGCCAGAGGTCGATGATGTGGAAATTCACATTGACCCGAAAGATATTGAAATGACCACAGCTCGTTCTGGCGGTGCTGGCGGACAAAACGTCAACAAAGTGGAAACAGCCGTTGACTTGATGCACAAACCGACAGGGATTCGGATTTTCTGTACAGAAGAACGCAGCCAGTTGCAAAACAAAGAACGGGCCATGCAAATTCTGCGGGCGAAGTTGTACGAAATCAAGTTAAGCGAACAACAAGCAGCTGTAACTTCCATGCGGCGATCGCAGGTTGGTACTGGATCGCGATCGGAAAAAATTCGCACCTATAATTATAAAGATAACCGCGCTACCGATCACCGCTTAGGTCAGAATTATTCTCTTAACCCTGTTTTGGATGGTGATTTAGAAACGCTTATCCAATCTTGTATATCTCTAGACCAACAAGAACGTCTCGCGGAGTTAGCGACTTCTGCTGCTAACTAATTTTTGCTATTAAGATTCCTGTAAAACCACTTGTTGTACTGTTCCTTTTAACACACACAGGTGGTTTTCTAGTATCGTGTGGAGTGCATCTTCCATTTCACTGGGATAATGGTAATAGGACTTACGCATCGTACATAAGTACTAAACACAATTTGGGTATTTTAGCCATGTTTTGCATCCAGCGATCGCAAATGTCGGAATAAATCAGGGTTATCTGAAGCCTCTGAAAAGACTAAATACCGTAGTACACGTTTTGGTTGATTTGTATAGTGCGTAAGTCCTAGGTAATAGGCAAATTCGTACTTCATGACGTAATTTAGCTTTGCCCATTCCTTTAGGGTTTGACAGGTATAAATTAACTTTTGGGCTTCTTCTTGCCAACGCGCAAAAATCCGATAGCTAAAAAAGCTGCTGCATATATTGCCTTTTGCATCCCAGTAAGAAATACACACTTGATGCTTCAAAAGGCGGATTTTTTTGATTTGCTTAACATCGTAGCCTTTAACTTTTAAAGCTTCTTTGGTTTCTGCGTCAGAAATGTTCCACTGTTCTGGTTTAATTTTATTAGTGGCTATAAGGTTTTTTCCTTTGCGGCGATATTGGTTAATTTTGCGTGGCTTGCGAAACATGATGCACCTTCGATATTATTTCTTCGCAGCAAAGTTAAGCTACTAGCACAAGCGCCGTAGCAAACTAAGTTTTTTGGGTTGGTTAAAGATAGATGGGTTAGTCTACTAGCTTGATGCCTGTAGTTGCCGACTTACAACTAGAGATATAGTTTAGTACTAAAACACAAGGCTGTCAATATAAAAGTAAACTTGTAATATTGAAAGTAGACTTGTAAATAAAGTTGGCTAGCTATATAAGCAGTGAAGATCGAAAGCAAACAAAAACTGATTGAAATCATTAAACTAGCTCGCGGTTCAATGAGTCAGCGAGCGTTTGGTAAGCTTTTGGGAGTATCTGCTACTGCTGTTCAGATGTGGGAAAAAGGTGTGAAGGTGCCAGATACAGAAAATTTGGCTCGAATCGCATCGAAAGCAGGCTACACAATGGAAGAGTTAATCAGCTGCATTGATGGCAAGCCAATTCCAGAAACCTCAGATTTGAGTCTGATTCTTAGACAAATCCAGCACATGCCTTTGGCCCAAGTGGCTCAAATTGTCCAAGCTGCGGCGGAGAGATTGGCGGCTGTGGCTGAAGCATCCGGGGATGAGGCGAAGGCTAGTTGAATATTTGTTCAGAATTGAATTGAAATCATTAAAATATAACGTTTCTCGTTTGTATGCAGTATACTCTGACCTCTCTCCAAACCTCTCTCCTTTTAGGAGAGAGGCTTTGAATTTTACTCCCCTTCCCTTGTAGGGAAGGGGCTGGGGGTTAGGTCTGTATTGGACTGAACCCAGAAGCGCTATAGCTCTCGTTTCTTAACTCTATGGACAAACCTTTTTTGTATGACCAAGACTTCTATGGCTGGACACAGCAGCAGGCTAAAGCGTTAGAGCAGAGGCTAGTTATGGAACTGGACTGGCAACACCTGCAAGAGGAAATTCAAGCTTTAGGGAGACAGGAGTATCGGGAACTCGTGAGCCGTCTGAGTGTATTACTCGGTCATCTCTTGAAGTGGGAGTATCAACCCGAACAACGCTCTCGCAGTTGGTTTTTAACAATTCGAGAACAGCGCCGCGCCATCCATAGGCATTTACGACAGAACCCCAGTTTAAAGTCTCGAACAGAAGAAGCCTTGTTAGATGGCTTTGAAGCGGGAGTCGATTTGGCGCTACGAGAAACTAACTTACCATTACGAACTTTTCCAGAGCATTGCCCCTATTTATTTGATGATGCGATCGCAGACAATTTTCTGTGCGATACTCGTCAAGAATGGGAAGGATAATTCCTACTATTTTTATGACGCTCATTTGTTATTTAGAGACACGTTATCCCTTGATCTAACAGATGATGCCCAATATTTGTAAGTAAGTAGGTGGGCTGAATTAAAGCTGAATTAAATATATAAATAGATTGACATGAAAACGTTGTACTGATTGAAAAGCTACTAAAAGTTAATTGCACACACCTACTTAGTCAAACTTCCTCAATTTGGAAAAGGAACATTGCGAAACTCAATATTGTTCCCCCGATTATTATTGGACTTTGGACAAAAAATAAGTGTTAGCGTAAATTTTGGGAGAATAAAAAATTAGGCATCATAAATTACCGCAGTTATTTTACAAACTGAGTTAAATTCTTAAAGCCTAAGAAAATTTACGCTGCTTTTTGTTTATTGGTGTTGATTTTGACAGTTTCTTGACAACGGGATGCTTAGTTCGTTGGGTTTGAGCCTGACCTTTGACGACAAGACAGAGTAAATAACTTTAGGGAAAACAAATTGAATCAACTTTACCGTGATGAGCGTATAAACCGAAACCATCAGCAAACTGAATTGCAGTTTCTCCATCAGCATGGAGTTTGCCGTAATTATCAAGCAGTAATTTTGTAGGTCTATCACAAATTATGTAATGTATAGGCATTGGTATAAACCACCAACCACACTCAGTACATAAATCTTTGTAAACCTGCCATTGCTCCTGGTTATGCTGGCAATCTAGTTCATTGATGCAATAGTCGAATAGTCCAGCATAGCTTGCCCATTCCTAATCAGGATAAATAAAGTTATCGTAAAAACGACCAAAAGCGTCAGGACAATCTTTCAACTCACTACTTAACCTTTCGCAAAGCCAATCCCATAAAACATTCCATAATTGCGTATGAATTCTACTACCTACTTTATCCGTAAGATTTTCATCTAAAACTTTCCAAATTTCTAGACTGATTTGAGGATTCAGTCCGCTTGGATATAATTCCGTATTTAAATCCCACCATAAATCAGTTCTTGGTTGACCTTCGCCACAAATAGTTTGTAAGCTAGCTACCTGATTAATAATTTCATCATCACTAAGACCGTTGAAGTTAGCTGTTGCAAGTCTTAACTCAGCACTAAAAGCAGCATACGGACTCTCAAAAAAAGTGATTTCAGGCATTGTAAAACTTTCAGCATAAAAATTGTATACATCTTCTAGTACAGCCAATACTCTATTGCGATTTATACGCTCTATAGATAAATTAATCGCTCTCCATTTTTGCTGATAAGATGCGATGGATTCTTCTTGTTGAGATGTCAGTTTTGTAATCATCGATAATTATTTTGTAGAACACAATCGCTTGGAACCTTGGTAATGAGCGAGGCGATCGCATCGCTAATTTTGGCTGAGTTAAAGGTTCTGGTAGAAATACGTAATGGCTGTACAAACTAAGTCCGTCTGCATGGGTTCCAGCAAGTTGGAACCCACAGAGGTGTGTTTTGTCTGTATAGCTGCGATTTCTAATCGCCAAAGCTAGAGTATTTTACTGGCAGTTAAGGAATAAATGGTTTTAAAATGGTGCAATCTTAAAATATTTAGGGGTGCAGCTATGTCACTACGCAACGAACCATTAGATTGGCATTTTGAATCAAATGAGCCTTATATCCCAGTTTACCATAAAGGTGATTTAGTGGGATTTTTTAAACCAGAATATGCTGGCGAAATTATTAAGTTTTTAAATGAAGAAGAAGTTTTAAAAAAAGCACTAAAAATGGCTTGTACTGATTTAATTAAAAAACTGGGAGGCGATACCAGGAAAGTATATTATTTAATGGAAAAATATGTAAAAACTAGTGAACGTCCAAAGTATGGAACTAGAGCGATCGCAGTTTTACTTCAAGATAGGCAAAAAGAGCTTGACTTGAGTAATCAGGAGTTTGCTAAATTCTGCGACACCTTTAAATTATCTCCAACTGAACTGAATAATATTTATGCTGGAGAAGCATTTGATGATAGTTTATTAGCGCCCCTTTCACGGATATTAGGGATGGCAAAAGAGCAATTGCTGAAAGTGCGAGATGGTTCTGGAGAAACAAGTAACACATGAACAGCAAATCAAAATATTCAAATGATATAAAATTGTGAAAACAGACATCATGTTTTATCGGCTGTTTCAAGAATTACCTGATATCTTTTTTGAACTACTTGGTAATCTTCCAGAAGAAGCTAGCCTTTATCAATTTTCATCAGTTGAAATCAAACAGCCTTCAGAATCGATGGTGTGTTTTTGCCTACACAAGGAAGCGAGAACCCGATTTACTTTGTTGAAGTGCAATTTCAAGCTGATGGGGAAATTTATTCACGGCTAATTGCAGAAATATGTTTATACCTCCGTCAAAATCAACCATCAAATGACTGGGGTGCTGTGGTTTTATACGCAAACAGGAATGTAGATACAGGAGATATCAAACATTACCGTGAGTTTTTCACAAGTGGGCGCGTCAGGCGCATTTATTTGGATGAATTAGGTGAAGGTGGATCGCTTCCAATTGGCATTGCAACTGCTAAATTAGTAATTGCAACCGAAGACATTGCGATCGCACAAGCAAGGGAGTTGATAGACAGAACCAAGTCCGAGATAAACTCACCATCAAAACAGCAGCAATTATTACAATTTATAGAGACTATTTTGTCTTACAAATTTCCTGCAATGAGTAGGGAGGAGATGGAAGAAATGTTTGGCTTAAGTGAGTTAAAGCAAACCAGATTTTATCAGGAAGCCTTTCAGGAAGGGGTTGAACAAGGCATTGAACAAAGTGAGGTTAGAGGTGAGATTAAAGGGAAACTAAAAGCAGTACCAGCAATGTTGGCAGCAGGGTTGACTGTAGAACAAGTAGCAGAGGCGTTAGATTTGAGTGTTGAAGAAGTTGGACAAGTAATATAAAGCCAGCCTTGAGATAGATGTGGTAAATTTTATCCGTGGCTCAAGCCAAATTTAGTTTGCGCCTCCCCGACTCGATCGCGACGAATTTATAGTTAATTTTTGTTAATATTAGAGGCGGTGTTAGTACTTCGTCCTCAACCACCCACTCCCTACCTGAGAGAAACTTAATGCTGCGACTAGAACATATAAGTAAAATTTATCCCACAGGCGAAGTTCTCAAAGATATCAACTGGGAAGTTAAACCAGGCGATCGCATTGGCTTAGTCGGTGTCAACGGTGCTGGAAAATCTACCCAACTCAAAATCATCTCCGGGGAAATTGAACCCACCGCAGGCGAAATTATCCGTCCTAATAGCTTACATATAGCCTACCTCAACCAAGAGTTTGAAGTAGACCCCACCCGCACCGTTAGAGAAGAATTTTGGACTGTCTTCAAAGAAGCCAACGAAGTACAGTTATCTCTGGCGCACATCCCACAAGAGATGGAAACGGCTAGCCCAGAGGAACTAGATCGACTGATCGACAAGTTGGATCGCTTGCAGCGCAAATTTGAAGCCTTGGATGGCTACAACTTAGATGCACGCATCGGGAAAATTTTACCAGAGATGGGGTTTGGGCTAGAAGATGGCGATCGCCTCGTCAGTGCTTTCAGTGGTGGTTGGCAAATGCGGATGAGTTTGGGTAAAATTTTGCTGCAAAAACCCGACTTGTTGCTACTGGATGAACCGACTAACCACCTAGATTTAGAAACCATTGAGTGGTTGGAAAATTACCTCAGAGGACTGGTTACGCCGATGGTAATAGTCTCCCATGACCGGGAGTTCCTTGACCGCCTCTGCACTCAAATTGTGGAAACTGAACGTGGCGTTTCCAGTACTTACCTTGGTAACTACTCAGCATATTTGTCACAAAAAGCCGAAAGTCAATTAGCACAACTTAGTGCTTACGAACGCCAACAGAAAGAATTAGAGAAACAGCAAACCTTTGTTGATAGATTCCGCGCCAGTGCTACCCGCAGTACCCAGGCAAAAAGCCGGGAAAAGCAACTCGAAAAAATTGAGCGTATTGAAGCACCCATTGCTGGGGTAAGAACTCTACATTTCCGTTTTCCACCTGCACCCCGCAGTGGACGCGAAGTAGTGGAAATTCAAGATTTAACTCATCTTTATGGTGATAAAATCCTGTTTCTGGCAGCAAACCTCCTCATTGAAAGAGGCGATCGCATTGCATTTCTTGGCCCCAACGGTGCTGGAAAATCTACCCTTCTGCGCGTAATTATGGGTATGGAACCACCCACAGAAGGTATCGTTAAATTAGGCGATCATAACGTTATCCCCGGTTACTTTGAGCAAAATCAAGCTGAAGCCTTGGACTTAAAGAAAACTGTCATGGAAACTATCCATGATGAAGTTCCCGACTGGGATAATCAAGAAGTCCGCACGCTTTTGGGACGCTTCTTATTTACTGGTGACACAGTATTTAAGGCGGTTGGGGCATTAAGTGGAGGAGAAAAAGCTCGTTTGGCGTTGGCAAAAATGCTCTTACGTCCTGCTAACCTACTAATTTTAGATGAGCCGACAAACCACCTAGATATTCCAGCTAAAGAAATGCTGGAAGAGGCGCTCCAAAACTATGATGGCACGGCAATTGTAGTCTCTCATGACCGCTACTTTATTTCTCAAGTAGCAAATAAAATCGTCGAAATTCGTGATGGTGAATTCCGCGTCTATTTAGGAGATTATCATTACTATCTCCAGAAAATTGCCGAAGAAAAAGAACAGGCAAAGTTAGCTGCAATAGAAGCCGAAAAAGCAGCGAAAAAAGCTGCTAAAGCTGCTAAAGCTTCTACGAAAAGGAAATGAGAAACTAGAAAATGGCTTAGTAGTAGCGTTTTAGCGCTATTACTAAGTAATCATTCCTGATGAGCGTTCCAAAACGTCACAGAAAAACTACTAAAATTTAAAAAATATTTCCAAAAACCGCAAGTCCTTCGTAAAAGAAGTTAATAAGCAAAAATTCACTTGCGGCGTGGATTAGCAGTGGTATCATTCGGGTATTACAAAAAGTAAAGGGCAATTTTACTATGACCAAAGCACCTGTTGCTCCTGTGGTGCTAGTCATTTTAGACGGATGGGGCTACTGCGACCAAACGCGAGGAAACGCCATTATTGCGGCTAAAACTCCCATTGTGGACAGTCTATGGGCAGCTTACCCGCATACCCTCATCCACACATCAGGAAAAGCCGTAGGGTTGCCAGAAGGTCAAATGGGCAACTCGGAAGTTGGTCATTTGAACATTGGTGCTGGACGAGTGGTACCGCAAGAACTTGTACGCATCTCCGATGCAGTCGAAGACGGTTCTATTGCCTTAAAACCAGCACTTGTCAAAATTTGCCAGGAAGTTCGTTCTCGGAATAGCAAGCTGCATCTAGTCGGGCTTTGTTCTGAAGGAGGGGTACATTCGCATATCACCCATCTATTCGGACTACTTGAGTTAGCCAAAGATCAGCAAATTCCAGAAATTTGTATTCACGCTATCACCGATGGTCGTGACACCGCCCCAACTGACGGTGTAAGAGCGATCGCGCTACTGCAAAATTATATAGACCGCACAGGAATTGGGCGCATAGTCACCCTCAGCGGTCGCTACTACGCGATGGATCGCGATCGCCGCTGGGATCGAGTCAAACGCGCCTACGACGTGATGACCCAAGATGGTGTAGGTGATAATCGCACGGCTGTAGAAATCTTGCAAGCATCTTATGCCGAAGGGGTAAAAGATGAATTTATCAACCCAATCCGAATTGCACCAGGCGCAATAGAACCAGGGGATGGGGTGATATTTTTCAACTTCCGCCCCGATCGCTCCAGACAACTGACTCAAGCTTTGGTCAGTCCCACGTTTAATGGTTTTGAAAGGCAGCAAATCACACCACTGTCTTTTGTCACTTTTACGCAGTACGATCCAGACTTACCCGTGGCTGTAGCCTTTGAGCCTCAGAATCTCAGTAACATTCTGGGAGAAGTTATAGCCAATCATAGTTTGAATCAGTTCCGCACCTCCGAAACAGAGAAATACGCCCACGTCACCTATTTCTTTAATGGGGGTCTGGAGGAACCTTTTCCCGGAGAAGATCGGGAACTAGTAAGTAGCCCGATGGTAGCAACTTACGACCACGCCCCAGCAATGTCAGCAGCAGCAGTTACAGATGTTGCGATCGCTGCGATTCAAAAGGGTATATATTCCCTAGTTGTGATTAACTATGCTAACCCAGACATGGTAGGGCATACGGGTCAAATAGACGCTACCATTACAGCAATTGAAACAGTCGATCGCTGTTTGGGACGTTTGTTAGAAAGCGTTATCAAAGCCGGCGGTACAACAATTATTACTGCCGATCACGGCAACGCTGAGTATATGCTAGATGAAGGGGGTAATCCCTGGACGGCTCATACTACTAACCCAGTCCCCTTCATCTTGGTGGAAGGAGAAAGAGTTAAAATCCCTGGATATGGTACAAATGTCGAACTGCGAAGCGATGGCAAGCTATCCGACATCGCCCCCACAATTCTAGAGATTTTACAGCTGCCTCAGCCACCAGAAATGACCGGGCGATCGCTGCTGAAAACAGCAGAATACGAGCTGCAACGTACTCGCACTCCCGTGCAAGTAGGGCTGTAAAACAGTAATAGTGAGGAGTTAAGAGTTAATAGTCAAGAGTGATGAATTAAAACTTTCTTAACTCCTAACTCCTAACTCCTAACTCCCAACTTCCAACTCCCAACTCTGACTCCCTGTTTGAAAACTTGTTATAAATGAGATTCCTACCATGACAGTTAGTAATATCGTGCAAGGCATTTGGGCATTTTCCGCCACTGGTTTGATTATCTTGGTTTTACTGCATAGTCCCAAAGGTGATGGCATTGGTGCCATTGGTGGACAAGCCCAATTATTTAGCAGCACCAAAAGTGCAGAAAACACCTTAAACCGAATTACTTGGGCATTGACAGTAATTTTTCTCGGTTTAACAGTAGTTTTAAGTGCTGGTTGGCTGCCTAAATAAGGATAGGTAAATGGGGAAAAGAACCCAACACCCGATACTTAACACCCTAATAAATTTAATTTCACGACGGTTAATTACAGCTCTTGCCTTGTTGATTGGCACAGGGCTGTTAGTCATTTTTACTAATATCCAGTTGAGTAATGGGTTTGCAATAGTACCAGAATATATACATTCAGATTTAATAATTTCTCTCCCCACTTCCTCAAAACCCCATCCCTTACCGCCCACACTGGCGCAGTGGCAAGATAACACTAACAGTGGTGACTACTTTTCCCAAATCACAACAACCCAAGTTGGTTATTTAGTCTGGTCACAATTTCCTATTCGAGTTTACGTAGAACCACCAAAATCTGTCAGCGAAAAACAAGCTCAAGCATGGGTTAATGGTGTCTTGCAGGGTGTACAGGAGTGGAGTACTTATTTACCTTTAACAGTAGTCGAACAGCCAGAAGTTGCTGATATTACGATTGTCCGAAAAGCGCCACCTCTACAAACTTCGCCTGGTAGTAATATACCCCGTGCGCGATCGGCACAAACGACTTACGAGTTATACACCAGCAACAAAATTTTATCCCACCGCTTCACCATCTTGTTAAGCCCTAGTCAAACAGGTGAGTATCTCATTGCAGCTACCCGCCACGAATTCGGTCATGCATTGGGAATTTGGGGTCATAGTCCGCTACAAACTGATGCTTTATACTTTTCTCAAGTTCGTAACCCGTCACCTATTTCTGCCAGAGATGTAAATACTCTAAAGCGGGTTTATGAACAGCCAACCAGTTTAGGATGGTCTTTAGTGGATAATTCAAAGATTAATTGATTGATAAGTAATACCCTAACGTCTGTCAGTAATCCAAGCCTCTCGCTGTTGTCCCTGAATCGACTGTACCATTCCAAACCTTTCCTCAATTTTGCGTGGCAGAGTGTATATCCCAAAGATGTAAACGCAATCTTCTTCTGGTTGATGTGTCAAAACACGAACTCTGGCTTCGTTATTTTGTAAACGATCCATGAAAATAGATGCACAAATTTCAACATCTTCAGGAATCTCATATACTTCTTTTGAAAAGGTGAATCTCTTCTCCAAACTATTTGCAATTTGATCGATAACGTTTTGCTCCGGCAACGGAGTTGTGAAGGAATAGACGTATGTTCGGCAGCACTTTCCATCTTCTAGCTGCTCTAAGTCAGGGATATTTATCAACTTTATCTGACTTGCATCATACTTCATTTCGTTAACTTTCTTTAGTCAGGTATCTGTATTCATAAATCACAAATAATTGTATGATTAGAATACTAGCCTATGCTGGCTAACATTGTTGCTCGATCGCACTCATTAGCATCTTAGAATTTCCAGTACGATCGCACCTTTTCCTTTTCCTTACGCTCTACGACTTAGTGGTAGAGGTCGCTGTGCTAAAACTCCTTTATATAGTTCTTCCAGCAGACTAATATTTTTACTAAGGGTATAGCGGTCTAATACACGCACTCTAGCTTTTTGCCCCAGTAGGGTTGTTAACTCTGGATGGTCTTGCAGCACTGGCAAGAGGGTTCTCAATTGCGATCGCGCTGTTTTGGTACTAATAACTACACCTGCACCCTTTTCTAATACTTCTCCATCTGCACCCACATCTGTTGCTAAACAAGCCAACCCACATGACATTCCTTCTAACAGAGATAAGGACAAACCCTCTACCAATGAAGGCAAAACAAATACATCTGCGCCCCGCAAAATTTCAATGCGTCGGTCTTCATCAGCGACAAATCCCAACCAGATAATGCCGTATTCTGAACCATAAAAAGGCTCTAAGGAAGACTTTAAAGGGCCGTCGCCAACAATTAGCAACTTCGTACCAGGACTCATTGCCGACTGCTTCCAAGCGCGGAGAAGAGCCTCGACATTTTTCTCTGGTGCTATGCGACCCTGATAGACAAATAAACGTTCGGCTTTAAATTCTGCTTTGATTTGAGAAAATCCTGGAGAATACTTGGCAGTATCAACACCATTGGGAATTACGGCAATATTTTCTTCTCTTACACCCATCCCTGCCAATAATTCTCGCTGAATTTGGGAAAATACAATCACGCGATCGTAGTTAACTAAAAAAGGCGCGTAGAGCTGATAAGCCAAAAGTTGTGTTCCTGATACCAGTTTTGCACCCTTGCCAGCAAATGGCGTGTGAAAAGTGGCAACTAGGGGCAACCTCAGTTCCTCACAGATTTCCGGTAGAAAAAAGTCTAGAGGAGATAAGGTCAAGGAAGCATGGACTACATCTGGTTTGATTTCCCGCAGTGAATCGGTTAAAACTTTGGTGGCTTTAAAAGTAGGAATTGTGTAAACTTGGGACTTGTAAATGAAAGGTAAAGAGACCTCTCGAAGATTTGGCCAATTATCAGGTTCAGACTCTTCCTGGGCGAAGTGAAGAAAGCTAACTTGATGTCCCCTATCTAGCAAGGCATTTGTAATTTCTCGACTGTAGGTGACATTGCCGCAAAAGGGTGATTTTTTTCCAATCCAGGCTATACGCATTCTTTATTTAGCTGTAAGAAAAGCGGGTTTAATCTATTAATTATGTGTCCTTTGTGATTTTTATTTTATCTAGCTATACTTGCTGGTTTTTTTATTTATTAAAAATTCCCACAACTTTCTACTAGTTTAAAAGCTTATTGTCAGCTAATTAAACCAGTTGATTGATGGCTTTATTTATTTTAGTTATAAGTTGTTAATTTCTGATATTTAAACAACTTATTCTGACTAATGTCAGATTCATATCCGGCAAGTATGTGATAAATTTTCACTGGCAACAGTTTACCACGAACACAAAAGCTTTAAGTAAATTATTAATTACGTCAAGGTAATGAATAATAACTACTGTTAGCTGATAACTACTTGTGTGAGTTATACCAGGTTAATATACCTCCTGAAAAGACGATCGCAGCTAATCCCAAAAAAACTATCTGTAATCCCAGAAAGGTTTCTGCGACACCAGCTAATGCTAAAGGTAAGGAGAGGGCAATATTAATGACATTGTTCTGCAAGCCAAAAACTTTACCACGCATTTCTGGAGGTGTTTCTGTTTGGATTGCAGTTTGCATGGGAATTCCTACTAGTGCCCCAAAAATACCCACGAGCATCACCAGTAACAAGACAAGCCACAGTTGAGTTGTAAATACTGACAGACCAATCAGGGATGCTGCCATACCTATACAACCACACAGACTTAGCTGAGTATAGGAGAAGCGTTGACCAAATTGACCGAGAATTGTTGCTCCACCAGCGATACCAACACCGCCAGCTGCTAGTAAAAAGCCGAACTGGGAAGCTTTCATGTTGGGAATTATTTCCGCCATCCGAACGGCTAGAACAGTTAATGCTGCAAAAACAGAAAACAAGATAATCAGTTGCAGCAAAGCATTGCGGATGCGATGATTTGCTTTGAGATAGGCAAAACCGTCTCGCAAGTCAGAGAATACGTGAGGGAATTCTGTATCGGGGTGGTGGTGTTTTTCCTTAGTTGCCAGGAGGAACAAAATTAGTCCAGCGATCGCATAACTGCCACCAACTAAAAGTTCCTTACCCAAATTACCACTACCACCAATTTGCAGCCAAAGTCCATCGGCGATCGCTAACAATGGTTCTCCAACAGCAAACCCAACAATCACCGATGCCATCATCGTTGTCGTATAAAGCGAATTTGCTGAGAGTAAATCCTGTTCTTCTACGATTAAAGGAATTGCCGCCTGTTCCGCTGGTGCAAAAAACTGCGTCAAAGTCGAAACTAAAAAAGTCACACCCAGAATGATCAAAAAACCCACTGGCAGCACTCCTATGGGTTTCCAATCATGAGTCAACCACAACAGGAAGGGAATTGACAAAACCAGGATGCCACGCCAAATATTTGTTGCCACCAGCACAGCCTTTTTCGACCAGCGATCGACAAACACACCAGCAACAGAACCAAACAATACGGCTGGAATAGTAAAAGCCATCATCAAGACTGATACCCAACCACTAATACTCTGATTGCTTCCTTGAAACTGAGTATTAATCAAAGCAATCATCAACACCAAATAAACTTTATCTGCTAGTTGGGAAAAAACTTGACCGCCCCAAAGAGCCAAGAAATTAGGATTTTTTAAGACAGGTAAAAATCCTAGCTGTTTTACATTCCCTGCAATAGCTTCTCCATCTGAACTAGAGGCATCTAATGTCGGTAATTCTTTTTCTGGAATAGTAGCTATTGGCAAATTTTGCCCATTACGAACGCCATTGCTATCTACCTCAGCAGTGGTTAATTTGTCCTCAGATTGTGTTTCTGATTGGCTTGAAAGATCGGTTTTTGGACAATTTTGATCGTTTTTAGAAATATCTTTTGGGGACATTTCTTGGCCATTTATTTGACTAGGTGTACACTTGGGAACAGCACTCAAGTGATTCCTGAGTGTAGAATCTGATACCCTATTCTGTTTTTTGGCGAGGCTTGGTGACAAAGGTAGGATTTTTTTATCCAAATCAGAAGGTTGCATCATGGTTGGCAGCAAAATAAGAGTCGATCAAGGTAGCAGAGCGAATAGGACGACCTAATTGATACTGAGCATACTGGCGCAAAATCTGCTCAACAGATAACCAGTCATAATCTCTAGCACTATCAATTTGCATTATCTCTGGTTGTGACAGCTGTTGAAGCAAAGCTAGTTCCATAGCACCCAAACGACTAGAAATCACAGGTATTTCTTGCCGATGCACAACAACTGTTTGGGCATTGAGCATTGCGGATGGAGCATTGGGCATTGGGTATTGGTTATTAATTCCCTCCTCCCCTGCTCCCCTGCTCCTTTGTTGCGCCCTTATCTCCTTTTCCCCTTCTTTTCGTAAACGTTCCCTAGCTTCTAAGGAAACCGTTCCACCCGCAGGGATGCTAAATCCTACCTGCCAGTTGGGGTCTGTGAAGTCTGGCTTAAGGGAACGTTGAGATAGGCAGCAGATTTGCACTTGTGGCGTCAGTCCTGCTAAGGCTAAAAGGTGAAATACAGCATGAGCCAGATGAGCTAAAACACCAAATGAATTTGTACTAGACACCGCCTCTAAGCGATGGAGATGTTCATTGAACAAATCATAAAGTTCTTCTTGGGGTTGTTCGCTCAAAGCTTCACACAGAACTATTTCTGCTAAATATTGACTGGCAGCCAGTTTTCCTAAATCTTTAGCTAAACCAGGATAAGTTTTTAACGTCTGTGCTTGAGTAATTTTATCAAGCGATCGCCCTTTAGCAATCAATAGTTCATTCACAACAAACATTCCACTCCTACCACCCAGGCTGGAGTTGTGCTTACGCGACCCTGGAGCCACGGCTCGAATTAGACCGAATTCTCGTGTCAAAATCGTCACTATTTTATCCGATTCTCCTAGCGCCTGGGTTTTAAGATTAATACCAGTTGCTTTGTAGGTTCTACTCATTAGTCATTAGTCACTAGTCATTAGTAGTTATTAATCATTGCTCAAGGGTCATTAGCTTAGGACAAATGACAAATGACAAAGGACAAATGACTATTCACCCTTTCCCAAGTTATCGCGCTGGCGGATCAAATCCATACCGCGAGATGTGCCTAATCTAGTAGCACCCGCTACGATTAAGTCTAGGGCTTGATTGATAGTGTGAATACCACCTGAAGCTTTAATTCCTACCCTTTCTTTTGCCAATTCTTGCAAAAATCGCACATCTGCCACAGTTGCACCACCATTCCAACCTGTACTAGTTTTTAAGAATGCTGCTCCTGCCTCCATAGCTATTTCAGCAGCTATTTTTTTCTCCGCATCTGTCAACAGGTTAGTTTCCAAAATTACCTTGACCGTTTGCCCAGTCTCTTCACAAATTTCGGCAATCTCTCGGTGGACTTTTTCAGTTTTGCCAGCTTTTAACCAGCCCAAGTTCATCACCATATCCAACTCAGTGGCCCCACTATCCACCGCTTCTTGAGCTTCATACAGTTTCACTGCTGAAGTCGTTGCACCAGAAGGAAAGCCTATCACTGTACAAACTTTCGGGTTTTTACCGTGGAGGAGTTCGACTGCTTGCTTGACATTAGCGGGGAACAGACAAACCGCCGCAAAGTTGAATCTATATGCTTCTTCACACCATTGCTCAACCTGCTCTGGAGTAGCCGTTGGCATTAACAGGGAGTGATCGATAAATGGCGCAATATCAATGTCTGGATAGTCTGCTGCCATCGTGTCTTCTGCCAGTGATTGATTATTAAACTTTATAAAAAATTAAAACATTTCTTATATATATATTAAACCACATTTATTACGAGTTTATCCTGAAAACAAGTTGCTGAATTGTCTTTAATATTGGCTTTACAGATATCCCAGGATTACTACAAGTGTTTAAGTTAACGCTAAGTAGTAGTAATACTAGGAATATCAAGAGATTTTTTTGTACTATTTCCTAAGAAGTTAATAATACTTTGAGCCAATGCCTGCGATGCCAAATATGGGACACCATTACCAATAGTTTTAAACATATTAGTGAGTGACATATTTTCTGGAAGTACAAAATTTACAGGCAAAGATTGGATAGCTAAAGCTTCTGCTACAGAAATCCGCCGGACTTTGTAAGGATGTAAATGTACTTCATTATTTCCATAGCAAGCTGTCGGAGAGTAACGCCATCTATGCAGACGTTTGAAAGACTTTTTAGAATCATCTCCTTCATTAATAGCAGCAAATTTTGTGATACCTGCCCTTGGTTGAAAACAGTTTTTAGTATTGGGATGTTTCAGAACATTATTTTTTCTAAACCAGTATTCAACTGTTAATTCTTCAAGTATGCCATCAGGACAAGGTATTAGAGAATTTTCTTGGAATGGTTCACTCTTACACCAGTGGTAAGCAAAAACTTTTTCTTGAGGATATAAAATATAATTATTCCAAGGAAAACATGCCTCATTTAGTAACTTTTCACTACCGATTTTGATTCCTATATCTTGAAGAAAATTATTTTTGAAACCAATTAGAATAATTCTTTCTCTATCCTGGGGTACGCCATATTCGATAGCATTAATTAACCGCTC
Source organism: Nostoc sp. DedQUE07 (assembly GCF_034530975.2). Taxonomy (NCBI): domain Bacteria; kingdom Bacillati; phylum Cyanobacteriota; class Cyanophyceae; order Nostocales; family Nostocaceae; genus Nostoc; species Nostoc sp. DedQUE07. The sequence goes on from NZ_JAVRCC020000015.1 coordinate 99,643, forward strand.
TGTTAACATATATCCTGATTCATGCAATTTTTGCTTGAGGGATTCAAAAAATAAACGGTGTTTTGTCGTTTTCCACAAACCTTTAACATTCTCAAATAAAAAGAAGTCGGGAATATTTCGGCAAATTAATTCAATATATGAAGCAGAAAGCTTGCCATTATCTCCTAAACTTCCTCTATTTTTTCCACCCATAGAAAAATCAGGGCAGGGAGGCCCACCGATGAAACCAATTATATTATGAGATTTGCGGCAGTCCTTGACTAATTCTTGAAGGTGTTGTGCTTCTTTTCCGATAATAAATTTTGTTACATCTGCTGCTTCACCGTGATGATATCCATATTCAGGCGATTGCATTTTTAGAACTTCCCGTGAATGGCGATAGGCGGCGATAAATGGGGCGAAGATTTCATTGACATAAACAATATTAAAACCGCTGGCTTCAAAACCTAAATCGAGGAAACCTGAGCCAGCAAAAAAAGAGAAAATACAAGGGCGATCGCTCATTGAATTACTAGTACGATCAAAAATTATTATTAATATTCAGATTCTCGGAAAATGGTTTATGTACGTAACTTATACTAACTATCCAAAATTTAATTTAAGGGTTGGCAAAAACTAATATACTTAGGGTTTCTACGTAAGTACCAATCAAAAAATAACAATTGAAAAACTGCTTAAATAGTCAAAAAAATTTACAGTTTCCCTAAGTATTACATCTTAAAGTTTACTCAATCTTTAAGGAAAATACCTGACAGAAAAAGAGTCTGGAGTCACAATTAAATATAGGGGTTTCCAAGCCCAAATGATATTTCAGACAAATATTTGTCATTAAATAAAAAGCCGGGGTACTTCGGACTAAATTTTATGCGGATTTTAATTTACTCCTACAACTACTATCCAGAACCGATTGGTATTGCCCCACTAATGACTGAATTAGCAGAGGGACTAGTGAAACGCGGGCATGAAGTGCGTGTAGTTACCGCTATGCCCAATTACCCTGAGCGGCAAATTTACCAGGAATATCGGGGTAAATGGTATGTCAACGAAGACAAAAATGGCGTTCAAATTCAACGCAGTTACGTTTGGATTCGTCCACAACCCAACCTATTAGATAGGGTGTTATTAGATGCTAGTTTCGTCGTCACTAGCTTTGTACCCGCCCTCATCGGTTGGCGCCCAGATGTGATTCTCTCAACATCGCCATCCTTGCCAAGCTGTGTACCAGTTGCTCTTTTAGGATGGTTACGTGCTTGTCCTGTAATTTTAAATCTACAAGATATTTTACCAGAAGCAGCCGTCCATGTCGGTCTATTGAAAAATAAATTACTTATTCGGTTGTTTACATTATTGGAAAAATTTGCTTACCGCACTGCCACTAAAATTAGCGTCATTGCCGATGGGTTTGTGGAAAATTTGCGCTCTAAAGGTGTAGAAGCGGACAAAATTGTGCAAATTCCCAACTGGGTTGATGTAAATTTTATCCGCCCTTTACCTAAAGAGGATAACCCTTTCCGTACAGCACATAATCTAAACGGCAAATTTGTAGTACTGTATTCTGGTAACATTGCCCTAACCCAAGGCTTAGAAAGCGTCGTCAAAGCTGCTTCTGCCTTGCGCCATATCCCAGATATTGTCTTTGTCATTGTTGGAGAGGCAAAAGGTCTACAGCGATTGCAACAGGAATGTCTAGACTGCGGCGCAGATAATGTGATGTTACTGCCATTTCAACCCCGCAAAGATTTACCACAGATGTTAGCAGCTGCGGATGTTGGTTTAGTGGTACAAAAGAAAAATGTTGTATCCTTCAATATGCCGTCAAAAATTCAAGTGTTACTTGCTAGTGGAGGGGCCTTAGTTGCTTCTGTACCCGACAATGGTACGGCAGCAAGAGCCATTAGGCAAAGTGGCGGCGGAGTTATCGTTCCTCCAGAAGATCCCCAAGCTTTAGCGATGGCAATTTTAGATTTGTACCAAAACCCCGAAAAAGTCAAAACTCTGGGTTATAAAAGTCGCCAATATGCCGTTGAACAATATGCTTTTGAGCAAGCTTTAAATCAGTATGAGTCCTTGTGTTACTCATTGACAGCAGAACGCAGAGCAATTCAATCTACAGGCATAGTTACGAAACAAGAAGTTTAATCTTTGCTGCAAAGTTATGTTACATCTGTAGAAATTACGATTATACCCTTATGCCTAAATATTAGGAATTTTTAAGGTAGCGAATTTTACTAATAAAAATATAACAATAGACAAGCAGGTTGTCAGGTGGATTGTTGAACTAAAAATCTCGTGGCTCACTTCATTCAATAGACCTCTTGCAAAAGTCCCTAACACCCCACCCCCAACCCCTCCCCAAAGCATCGGAAAGAGGAGCATTTGCTTTACTCAAATGCGGGGTGGGGTTCTTTATTTTTGATTTATGCAAGAAGTTTAACCCGTGATTACCCGATTACAAAGTATATATAAATACTCAAATTTGTGCGTGTATAATAAATCAGACTTTTGCTAGACCAGTAATTAGTATGCTGTGTTGTATCGTAATTTTTAGCAGACAGTATAAAGCGTAGATGTGTAGTTACTTGCAAATTACTAGCTTTAGATTACATATTATGCTGTTTGATTAATCTGCAATTATTTTCGCTGTCAATTCCTGCTGCAAAGCTATTGGTTGATTTATCGCTGCACAATAACCATCAGCAATTAGCTGTTGCGGATAGCGAAATCTAAACAGCCAATTATCAAACTAATCCCATAGACACCTGTTTTTTTGTTAGTATTCAAAAAAACCTATTGACATATTTGTCAGATCAATTGTTCGTTGTTTGTAAGTAAATGTCAACAATTGTTTCAAAAGGAAGAAAGCACCTGAGGTTTAATGACTGATTATTTCCAAGGAAATTTCCCATTGCAATCTGTCCCACTGACGAAGAGTGCGGTAATAAGCCACGGCCAAACCGAAGAGGCGAGCGAAAAATTAGCCGCAACGATCGCTGTTGCGGCATCAGATCGCAAAGCAGGTGAGATTCTATTGCTCAAAGTAGCAGAGGTATCTTACTTGGCGGATTACTTTGTGATGATGACTGGCTATTCTAAGGTACAGGTAAGGGCGATCGCTCAAGCAATTGAAGGAAAAGTCGAAACTGAGTTGCAACGCCGTCCCTTAAGGACAGAAGGAAAAGTCGAGGGCAGTTGGGTACTACAAGATTACGGTGATGTGATCGTTCATATCATGATGCCCAAGGAACGGGAGTTTTATAATTTAGAAGCGTTCTGGATTCATGCAGAACGTATTTCCCTTCCAGAATCTGATGAAGGTGAGGGTAAGCCAACATGATTAGGTCTTCGGTTTCTAATTGCCCAGTTCCTACAGACCAACAACCACTCAATGAATACGAAGAGTTAAAAACTTCCTGGCTGTTTCGTGATACTACTTTACATTGGCGCGAGTATATCACGAAACTTGTTTGGATTTGGGGTTTATCTTGGCTCTTCGCAGGACCGATAGCTGCGGCAAGTTTTCCTCCTCACAAGTATATTGCACATTTTATTCTCTGTGGTGCAGCAGGGGCCAGTGTCGGGTTAGTGCTGATACTGGTAAGGTTATACTTAGGCTGGTACTACGTGTGCGATCGCCTTTGTAGTCCCACAGTATTTTATGAAGAGTCCGGCTGGTACGACGGTCAAACTTGGACTAAACCACAGGAAGTCCTTAACCGCGATCGCTTAATTGTTGCATACGAGATCAAACCCATTCTGCGACGGTTACAATTTACCTTCGCTGGGTTGGCGGGAATGTACGTTATTGGTACTATAGGTTGGCATTTGTTTTAAAGAGTCATTAGTCATTAGTCATTAGTCATTGGTCATTAGTAAATAAACAAAAGACATAGACGCGCCAGCGGCTTCCCGCAGGGTAGGACAAAGGACAAAGGACTAATAACCAATGACTAATTTAATTAAAAAAGGTGATAAATATAAACCCATGACAATGGGAAAACGAACTCAAGCCACAGCACTGGAAGTCCGGTTGCTGCGGGAAGGTATTATTGAATCCAGGCATATAGTCCAAGCTGTTGTCTGCGACGAACGAGGACGGGTTCTAACCGTTGCCGGAAATTCTGAAACTGCTGCATTTATCCGTTCAGCCCTCAAACCGTTTCAGGCACTTGCTGTCACCACCACAGGTACACTGGAACGCTATCAACTCAGCGATCGCGACTTAGCAATTATCACAAGTTCTCATAAAGGAAAAGTAGATCAAGTCCGACAGGTATTTAACATCCTTTGGCGAGCCGATCTCGACCCGACTACACTCCAGTGTCCAATTCCTGAAGGCAAACGGAGTCCTCTGGAATACAATTGCTCTGGAAAACATGCCGGAATGTTAGCCGTTTGTCAGCAACGCCATTGGCCCTTGAATAACTACTTGGATCGCAAGCACCCAATACAGCAGTTGATTTTGGGCAAAGTAGCAGAGTTGCTGCGAATGCCAGCCGCAGAATTTATCAGCGCTCATGATGATTGTGGCGCACCAACTTATCTAATGCAACTCGGTCACATGGCATCTTTATATGCACTGCTAGCCTCTAGTACCAACTTGGATATGGAGCGGATTGTCCGTGCTATGACTCATCACCCCGCGATGGTCGCAGGAGATGGAGAATTTGATACGGAACTGATGCGCTTAACTCCAGGAGAACTAGTCAGTAAAACTGGTGCCGAAGGAGTGCAGTGCATTGGTAGACTCGGTGAAGGCTTGGGATTGGCAATCAAAGTCATGGATGGGGCAAAACGAGCAAAGTATGCCGTTGCTATTCATTTACTTCAGCAAATGGGGTGGATTAGTCCCAGCGCCGCCGAAAGTCTCTCAGAAAAGTTTGTCACCTTGGGAAAATACAAGCGTTTAGAAGTAATTGGAGAATTATCATTTTTGTAGTTGCCAAACTCTTGACTATAGGTTATGCTATAAAAGTTAAGAGCGACGCGGGATAGAGCAGCCTGGTAGCTCGTCGGGCTCATAACCCGAAGGTCAGTGGTTCAAATCCACTTCCCGCCACCACATAAAAAATAAAACAAAACCCTACAATCAGTAAAGATTGCAGGGTTTTGTTTTATTTTGATCTATTCTGGAAGAAATAGCCATCCAAAAAGCGCGGAGAATCATGGTTGTGAAGTTGCAGCGACCAATTTTAGTGGGAGGATTGGGACTTTCCTTTTCCCTGTGGATGTTGGACAGTTGGCACGATTCTATAGTGCAGGTGGGTGAGTTCGGTTTGTTGAGTGCCTTAGCTGTCGGTGGTGGTTTGTGGTTATTCCAGCAAAAGCGCCCCAAAGACAGTTTAAAGCAGCTAGATGGTATGGTGGTTGACCGAGCGACTGTGGAAAGTGCGATCGCTAAAACTGAAACTGTAATTAACCAACTAGCACAAGAAACAGAAAACCATCCAGCCTTAGAGACACTCAGAGAACAAGTTGCCCAATTGTTGCTGGAATTAGATAGGCAAAAAATTAAAGTAGCTGTGACTGGCGGGAAATCCGTGGGTAAAAGCACTTTAATTCAAGTGCTACAAAATCTAGAGACACAAAATTCCGTGTCTTTACAAGAGACAGCACCTTTGTTTAGAGAAACAGGTGAAAATTCAGATGCAGCTATTTTGGCAGAAGTAGCAAAATCTGATTTTGTGCTATTTCTGACAAACGGTGATTTGACAGATTCAGAATTTCAAACCTTACAGCAGCTAAAGGCAGCAAATCAGCCTAATATGCTGGTTTTCAACAAACAAGACCAGTATTTAACTGATGAAAGCGCCAACATCTTTAGTCAATTGAAACAGCGGATGCAGGGAAATGTAGTTGCAACTGCGGCCTCTCCCATTGCCATCAAAGTCCGAAAGCATGAGGCTGATGGTTCTGTGCAAGAGTGGATGGAGCAACCAGCAGCAGATATTCAGCAATTAACGCACCAGTTGGGTGAAGTTTTGGCACAGCAAGGACAACGGCTAGTTTGGGTGACAACCATGAGGAAAGCTGGGTTGTTGAAAGCTGAGGCAAAAAACTGGCTGAATGGAACCAGACGCGATCGCGCCACCCCAATTATTGAACAATATCAGTGGATAGCTGCTGCTGCTGCCTTTGCTAACCCAGTACCAGCCTTTGATATTCTGGCAACTGCGGCGATTAATGCTCAAATGGTAATGGATTTGGGTAATATCTATCAGCAAAAATTTTCCCTAGAACAGGCACAAACCGTAGCTGGAACAATGGGAAGTTTAATGCTGAAATTGGGTTTAGTTGAACTTTCTACAAAGGCTATTAGTACTGTTCTCAAAAGTAATGCCGTTACCTTTGTTGCTGGTGGCGTAGTGCAAGGAGTAAGTGCAGCTTATCTGACTAGAGTCGCAGGGTTAAGTCTAGTTGAGTATTTCCAACAGCAGGAAATAGCGATAGATTCTGGAACTGGTTTTAATTTGGAGAATTTGCGGCAAACCTTGCAAAAGGTATTTCAGCAAAATCAGCAGATTGGTTTTTTGCAGGGGTTTGTTAAGCAAGGCATGAAGCGTTTGTTACCAGAAGTGCAGCAGGTTGAAGTAGTTAGTGTTCAGAAAGCAATGGGATAATTTCATACACAGGATCGCTAAATTTTAGATTTTGGATTTTGGATTTTGGATTTAATGATTCAAAATCCAAAATTTTTTTCAACCCATAATTTTAATAGAGGATAAAAATACATAAACATCTTTCTTTTAATAAATCAGTCTAAAATTTCAAAACCAAAATTGGCTGACACTTGTGTGCTGCTGTTAGTAAACCTAAAATTTACCCAAGCCTATTTTAGGCTTGGGTGTATTTAAGAATATCGTGATTGCTAGTTCTCAAAAAATTGTGAATAAGGATAATTAGCTAAACAGCACCACTGTTTCTATTAAACAGAATAGCTATAGTTTTGAAAATTAGCTTTAAATCGTACACTAAACTCCAATTTTTTTGATACTGCAAATCCAGACGAATTACATCTTCAAAACTACGGACTGTAGAACGTCCATTTACTTGCCATTCGCCAGTCATGCCGGGTTTTACATCTAAACGTTGCCACTCCGGTACTTCATAGCGTTCAACTTCATCGGGTGTAGGTGGTCGAGTGCCTACTAAACTCATCTCTCCTTTGAGGACGTTCCAAAATTGGGGTAATTCATCAAGACTAGTTCGCCGTAAAAAGCGCCCTACCTTAGTAATTCTGGGATCATTCTCATTTTTGAAAAAAGCACCTTGCACTTGGTTTTTAACTTCAGATTTCTTCGCTTCTGCATCCACACACATAGAGCGGAATTTCCAAATTTTAAACCGCTTACCCATCCAACCACAACGAATTTGACTAAAGAAAATGGGCCCGGGATCGTTAATTTGAATCGCGATCGCAATTGGAATAAACAAAATTCCTGTAATTAATAAACCAATCACTGACCCGACAATATCTAAGAACCGTTTCATCCAAGATGCCATAGAAGGGTGAGTAGTGGGTAACTGCTCTACTTTACGGGAAGTTGTCTTCCGATTATCTACTACGTCATCTTGTTCTATTAACGACCCATCCCCCAGAAGCTCTAAAGCAAAAACCTGATCTAACCCTGTGAGTTTTAGGACTGCCATGACTTGAGGTGTTACATTCCGCAGTGTTAATGTAATCCCCTTAGTCTGAGCGTATTTAAAATTACTTACCAGAGCACCTAAACCACTACTATCGATAAAAGTAGTTTGGTGAAAGTCAATGATGATTTGCTTAGGATGTGAATTGGGCCCAATTAAGCCTTGGCAGGTTTGCTTAAAGCCTAAAGCCTCCAGCACGCTCAACCGCGTCGGCACCTGCACTATAGCCATGTCGTTTAGGGAATTAACTGGAAAATCGACCTCTGTCGGTTGGCTAGTCATGAAGCTCTGCACTTTCGTTGCCATGTATAATGTAATATGCCAAACATTACTTTGTCCTACAAAATTACTTAACCTAATATCGGAATTAGTGGTAATCAGGACTAACTGCTATTTACCGGGGCTGAGATTGGAGATCGCTAGCGACGATTCACAATAGAACAAGAAGCCAAAAAACATCCTTGCTGTTGTGCCGACGCAGCGCGATCGCGTTGCTCTGATCAAATGATTGCTAAAAATACGGTTACACCTACCGCACGCCTGATTGAGGTCTTTTCTGCCATTCAAGGGGAAGGACTGAATGTCGGGACACGTCAGATATTTATTCGTTTTGCTTTGTGTGATTTGCGCTGTCACTTTTGTGATAGCGCCCACACTTGGAGTGCACCTACAACTTGTCGGATAGAGCGATCGCCTGGATTGCGCGACTTTGAAATTCACTCTAACCCCGTCTCATTACCCATATTACTCGAATGGGTGGAACAGCAAAATCTACCTTGTCTACACGATAGCATTAGCTTAACTGGCGGCGAACCACTTCTTCATGCTTCATTTTTAACGCAGTTTCTACCCCAAGTGCGAGCCATAACTGGTCTACCTATATACTTAGAAACTGGCGGACATCGCCCAGAACAACTAGCAATGATTATCCCATACTTAGACTCTGTAGGTATGGATTTAAAACTGCCCAGTGTTAGCGGCGAAAGTTATTGGCAAGAACATAGTAAATTTCTCCAGTTATGTCATGACTCATATTTAAATGTTTTTGTCAAGATAATTGTGTCTCAAGACACAGATCCCGCCGAGTTGGAACGTTCAGCTTTGTTGGTGGCAGAGGTTAGTCCAGATATCCCAGTATTTTTACAACCTGTCACGCCTTTAGCAGTATCAGAACAATTTTCTCCAGTGCCTGTACTTGCGCCTTCCAGCGATCGAGTTTTGATGTGGCAAGCTTTGATGAAGGGGTTTCTCAAGCACGTGCGCGTGATCCCCCAGACCCATAAAATGCTGAACCAGTTGTAAAATTTTAGTTTGATAAAGATGTAGTCAAGAAAAAAGTAAGATTTTATGAAATGGTGATTGGGCTGTTGCCTCTCATGAATTAGGAAGGCAGCAGCCCAATTACTAGCAGCAGGGCTGATTTATTCCATTTCAAATAGAATTTGCTATAGTGCGCCCTCATCTGGAGCTTTGGATTTAGCTTTTGCCTTATTGGCACTGCGTTTTAGGGCAGAGAGTCTTGCTTCGTATCTCGATCGTTGGCGCTTACTAGGAGTATTATCAATCAGGGTTTTCAAGGCGCTACCAAGACTCTTGTAGGCATTGGGGAGGCTATAACCAAAACGAGTTGCTAAAGCGATCGCTTTCTCATCAGCATTGAGCAATTCTCTTAGTTGCTTTTCCCCATTATTCTTTTGGTACAGTCGCCAGCCTGACACGCCACAAAGCGACAAAGCTAACACCAGCAGCAATCCATCTTGTACCCACAATTCCCCGACAGCACCACCTAAACCGATGGCTAGTGCTGCCATTTCCCAACCATCTTTAGGAATTGTGTCATTTTGAACGCGAGCAACCTCATGCCAGAACAGCAGATTACGCTGATCCATTGCGAGGGCATCCCATTTCACCAAATCAATTTGAATTTCTACCTGGTCTTTACCAATTTCTTCGCAGCGAACCAGGGGTGGATTGACCTCAGTTGTGCCTTCAACCGTGACCCAGCTTTGTAGTTCTGGTGGTAGTAAAGCTTTCAACCGCCGGAGTTCGCTCATTTCCGCTTTGGCAGAGGAGGTTGCATAGGATGTCATAATATCCAGCCCCAGAAAATTTCAGTATATAGTGAGGGTATCACTTTGGAGTATAGCTATTTAAGTAACGATCCGTCTCACTCACTAGGAAAAGTTCCTCGCTTTTTTCGTGCTTCCATTGCTTTTTCTAGTAAATCTAACAATCCTGGGGCTTCTTCTTGGATACTGAGTAATAGTCTTTCCCCAAGTTCTATATTCCCCGGATCGAGACCTGTTGCCATCACTTCTGTCAAGCGAGGTATTGCTATGCCATCCACAATCTGAATTAATCCACTCAGGCAACGGTGAAATTGTTTTTCTGTAAGAATTGAGTCTTCTAAAGGAAACTCAATAATCGCACGAATTTCACCATCGGATGGGTCATACTCCCATTGCAACATTTTGGTTTCCCAGGAAATGGCAAGCATTGTTTGGAGGATAGCTGCCTTGTGAGGATGGTCTTGGATTCCTCCCAGAACTTGAGGGGCAAATACCCGGAAAAATTTTCCTTCTTCATCCAGTTGGACAACTATTAGGAAATCTTCTAGATTATCAGCCTCTACACCTGTTATAATCCGGTCTTCTTCATCATCAAAACGGTAGTCCCAACCAAGGTTGTCTAAATAGTTGGCAATCTGTTTGAGGTTAGCTCCCATAAAAGCCTCATAAGGAACGTGGAGCAGTTGTTACCAGACCTAGTTTAACCTGCTAGGGGCAGTTGTTTGGGTTGGTGTGGATACTTCCGATCGCATAGAAGTATGCAATTAAGGTATTGGGGATGGGTTATGGGGTATGGGGCATTGAAGATAAGAAAAATAGACGTTCGGTCGTCCCTATGAATGATATTTTTTGGATGACTTTTGCTGATTCTTAAAGAAGTAATCATTACTGTTTTTCAAATTTTAGCTAATAAAGCATATAGTCCTAACTCCCTTAAATTTTAATTTTTTTATAATTTGAATGAATGTCTTGCTAGAGCAAGCATGGTGGCAGGATTTGTAATCAAATTGAAATATAAAGCAAAGTTTAAATAATTTATACATAGCATCTAAATTTTTTGAAAATATACGTAAAAGCCTCAAATACTACTTTTAAAGTTGAATAATATAGCATGATAATTAATACATTTTTATATTAAAATTAACAACTTTTTTCACATAATGATTGTAGCTAGCAACACTTTTTGGATTATGAATATCAAGAAATATTATGCATAAATCAGCATTAATGATAGCGATCGCACCTCTAGTTTTTGTTATAAATTTTCTAAAACCTCTGCGCTACTTTGTGCCTCTTTGCGTTTATATATCTTCTATAGAAAATTAAAACTTATAAAATATCACAAAAATGGAATTGCGACACCTGCGCTACTTTATTGCTGTAGCTGAAGAACTGCACTTCAGTAGAGCCGCCGAGCGATTGCACATTGCTCAACCGCCCTTAAGCCAGCAAATTCAGCAATTAGAGACGCAATTGGGAGTAGAACTATTTCACCGTAAAACCAAACGACAAGTACAACTAACAGAAGCAGGGGAAGTTTTTTTGCAAGAGTCTTATCAACTTTTAGCTCAACTCCAAAAAGCAATTGAGCTAACCCAAAAAACGGGAAGAGGTGAGAAGGGGCAATTACGAATTGGGTTTACCAGTTTGGTAACTTACGATTTGCTTCCTGTGATTTTGCGGCGGTTTAGAGAACAGTTTCCAGAAGTAGAGTTGGTATTGCAAGAACTAACCACAACTCAGCAGGAGCAAGCGCTACAAAATCGGCGCATCCATGTAGGTTTTGCCCATCCACCCTTAGAAGACAACACACTCAATCAAGAGTGCATTCAGCAAGAAGCGTTAATTGTCGCTATGTTGGAAACTCATTCTTTAGCTGAACAAGAAAAGATTTCAGTGCGATCGCTAGTAAACGAAAACTTTATCATGTTCCCTCGCCATTTGGGGCCCGGACTTTACGACCAAATCGTAAGCCTTTGTCAGCAAGGAGACTTCAGCCCAAAAGTGACTCAAGAAGCAATTCAGATGCAGACGATTATCGGATTGGTTTCAGCGGGAATGGGGATTGCGATCGCACCGTCTTCATTGCAAAATCTTCAGAGAACTGGTGTAGTTTATCGTACTCTAGAGGAGAAAACACCATTAGTAGAAACGGCTATAGTGTGGCGGGAAGAAGATATGACACCTGTACTAAGGGGATTTCTACAAGTTGTTAGAAGTATCTGTTGAGAAATGACGATCTTCTTCTGACATAGATGCTACCTACACAAATCTGAGTTAGCTTTATTTGGCCAATCTACTCATTTCGTAAAAACAGGTTTTGCTACGTTGTCAATGTATTATTGAAATGGAAATTATTAAATTAAGTACCGCCATAAATTGGAATTAAACCTATCCCAATGAAATCCCACTAAATTGTTGGAATAAACTGGTAGCGTAAGAATCAGTCATACCGGAGATATAGTCTGTTACTCGAAGAATTTTATTATAGGTATCTTCGTCTGAATTCGGAGTATTATATTCTTTGGGAAGCATATGATAGACCAAATTCCCTTTCTTACTATTGTGCAGGACGGCATTAACAAATTCAGCAAATAGTTTCCCTAAAACTTCATACCCAGCAATCTGGATACTAACAACATCAGAATGTTGAAAAACAGCCGCGCGAGTTTCCTTTCCAATTTCTTCTAAGTGGTTTGAATAAGTGCTTAGAGATAATAAGTCCTTATCAAACTCTCCAGAAAGTATCTCTTCTTCGTGTTTAAGAAAAATATCACTTGCCTCATTTATGAGCTTATTGATAGCTAAAGCCCGCAATCGCTTAACTATTTCTGTATTGCTTTCACCATGTTCTTGAATATCTTTATTTGCAATATTTGCAACTACGTTAAGTAATTCCTTGGTTTTGTCAAATGGGATGTAACCCATACGATGGCCATCTTCTACATCAACAATTGAGTAACAAATGTCATCTGCTGCTTCAACAAGAAAAGCAAGGGGATGTCGAGACCACCATGCTGCATTATCATCACGACGAATTAGACCAACTGTTTCTGCTACTTCAGCAAATAAATCCTTTTCTGCCTGGAAAAAACCATATTTTTTAACACTTTTACCTGAGTAACCGTTAAAAATAGATTTTGGTAGAGAAGATTCTCTAGGGTACTTTGTGAAAGCAGCTAAAGTTGGGCAGGTTAGTTGCATTCCACCTTTTCTGGGGGGCATTTCAAGCTTGGTTAGAATACGAAAGCCTTGTGCATTACCCTCAAATGAATCAAAGTCAGCTTTTTGAGACTTGCTGAGAAGTTCTTCGCCTACATGATTAACAGTGTTGTACCACGATTCAAATCCTGTACGAATAGCATCCTCTCCAGAATGGCCAAAAGGAGGATTCCCAATATCATGAGCTAGACAAGCAGCAGATACGATATCACCAAAGTCTGAAGCACGTAACCCATCCTGATTAAAGTCGTATTTTTTTACAATTGCTTCACCTACTATTCGGCCAAGGGAGCGACCGACGCAAGACACTTCAAGGCTATGAATGAGACGAGTACGAATGTAATCATTTGTGGACAAAGAAAAAACCTGAGTTTTATCTTTGAGACGACGAAAAGGTGAGGAAAACACTAGGCGATCGTAGTCTCTTTGAAAGGGAGTACGATCAAACTGGAGATTTTCTGCTTCAGTCTTGCCAAGTCTTTGTGGTGTCAGAAGTTTCTTCCAATCCATCATTGCAGTGTTATGTGAAAGTGGGTTAGACAATGCGCCTTAGCTAGAAGCAATGGGCAATGCCACATTGTAACCCCCACTTATCACTATGTAAAAATTCTTCTATGCTATAAAAAAATGTAAGTAATAACCGAATAAGCCGCTAAACATGGACAGGAAGTCATTGAGTCTCTAATTAAATGGTATGGAGAGCAAGGAAAATCTCCCCGATACTTGGAAAAGCAAATCAATGGTGTTTTGAAGCAAGTAGGAAAAATAGAGGAAGAATAATGAACGATCGCTATAGTATGGTAATTCAATGGTCAGATGAAGATAATTGCTACTTAGTACACTTACCGGAATTCCCTTGGCAGCAATTCCACACTCATGGTAAGAGTTATGAAGAAGCCGCTAAACACGGACAAGAGGTAATTGAATCCCTGATTGAATGGTATAAAGAGCAAGGAAAAGCTTTGCCAGAGCCAATTACTTTTCCTCATAAACCGTTAAAAGTGGCTTAAATCTTTTTAAGATACAGTGCATGGCACTTACCCCAATCCCTCAATATCAATCCTTTCAGCTTCCAGCTCAACAGGCTCAAACTTCACCTTGTTGTATAAATCTTGTAGAGAAATTTCAAATGGTACGGTTACAAGTGCGATCGCTTCATCTTCTTCATCATATTCACGAAGCGTCCATTGCTTTTTCCCGGTTTTGGAAAATCGATCTACATGAATCCGAGTTTGGTCAATTAATAGGTATTCTTGGAAAGTGGAAATAGTCCGGTAAGCCTGAAATTTATCTTCGCGATCGTAGCCTTTGGTAGATTTTGATAAAACCTCAACAATAATCTGTGGATTCAGAATTATATCCTTTCGGTTGTTAAAAAACTCTGGTTCACCCGCCAGAATCATCACATCTGGATAGGTATAGGTACGCTTTTGGAGTATCCATAGACGGATATCACCCATAAAAACCCGGTAGTTCTGCTTTTTAAAAGCGAAATTTAACTCAGTACTTAAGTTGAGTGCTATTTGATTATGATTTACTGTTCCACCTGCCATAGGAATTATTTGCCCATCAATGTATTCACTTTTGTAGTCAGCAGCTTCTTCTAACTCTAAATATTCCTCTGGCGTATAGTATCGCTGTTTTGTTATTTGCATAATTTTATCAGGTAGCAATGTTTAACGATACGGATTGTCTAGTGACCCATATTTACTGAACAGTTTAACGTGGTTAGATAGAGATGTTATGTGCTTTGTACAAAGTGAGCGTAGGTGCAGCCCAACCTAGGCATCACTATCTCAATTTACACAGTCTTTTAACTTCTTTTCCTATTGATAACCAGCGGCTTGTAACAGAAACAACTTGGCATAACGTCCTGCTAGCTGTAACAATTCTTCGTGAGTTCCTTGTTCTATAACTTCGCCGTTTTCTATAACTAGAATTTTGTCAGCCATTCGTACCGTTGAGAAGCGATGGGAAATCAAAAGTACCATCTGATTTTGAGTAATCGCGCGAAAATGATTGAAAATCTCAAACTCAGCTTGGGCATCTATTGCTGATGTTGGTTCATCTAACACCAAGATATCTGCTTGCGATCGCATAAAAGCACGAGACAGTGCAATCTTTTGCCACTGTCCCCCAGAAAGTTCTTGTCCTCCTTTAAACCAACGACCAAGTTGAGTCTGAAAGCTTTGGGGTAATTGGTCAATAAAAGATTGGGCCATGCCTTTTTCAGCAGCAGTTTTCCATTGTGTTTTATTTTCGAGATGTTCTACATCGCCCACGCCAATATTTTCCCCCACAGTGAATTGGTAGCGGACAAAGTTCTGAAAAATCACACCAACGCGACGCCGTAACACATCCACATCCCATTCCTGCAAGTCCAAACCATCTAAGAAAATTCTCCCAGAGTCGGGGGTGTAGAGTCGGGTAAGTAATTTGATTAAGGTAGTCTTACCGGAACCGTTTTCACCCACAATTGCCAGTTTTTCTCTAGGTTTTAAGTGCAGCGAAATGTTTCTCAATGCTGGCTTGGAACTTCCTGGATAAGTAAATGAGACATTCTCAAAACGGATACCATCTTGGGAATTTAAACCAATTGTTGCCTTTCCCCAAGATTTTGGTACTTCTTCTTCCAGAAAATCGTAGAGATTTGATAGATATAGGTTGTCTTCATACATCCCTCCAATAGAAGTGAGGGCATTGGAGAAAGTAGATTGTCCTTGGCGAAACACAGTGAGATACATTGTCATATCTCCCAAAGAAATCTTACCTAGCACTGTTTCCAACACAATCCAAGCATAAGCTAGGTAAAAAGCACCTGTACTGACCAAACTCAAGAGATATCCCCAAAGTCCTCGTCGCAGAGTTAAATCGCGGTCTTCGCCATATAGTTGATCGAACAGGCTGCGATAACGTCCTAGCAGCATTTCTCCCAACTGGTAGAGTTTGACTTCTGTGACAAAATCTTCTCTTGCTAATAGATTTTCTAAGTAGTGCTGTTGTCGGGTTTCTGCCGCACGCCAACTAAATAAGCGAAAGGCTTCTCCAGCAAATTTTGTTTCGGCAATAAATACAGGCATAGCTGCCAAAATCAGTACCACCACTGCCCAAACTGAGAAATTTACTAGCAAAATCCCATAGGTAATTAGGGAAAGGGCATTTTGCACCAACCCAAAGGTGCGGTTTACTAAAGAAAGGGGACGAACCGATGCTTCTCGTCGGGCATTGGTCAATTTGTCATAAAATTCTGAGTCTTCAAACTGCCTAAGATCGAGTGTCAGCGCCTTTTCTAAGATGAGTACATTTACTCGCTGACCCATTAGCGCCCGCAATAACGACTGACAAATAGTGATTCCCCGTTGACTACCTGCTAGTAAAATTACAGCGATCGCTTCTAATCCTACATAAAATAGTGAAGGATAAATATTGACAGAACCATTGCTTTGTGAGTTCACTTGAGATGCAAATACCACTGCATCAACAATTAACTTACTAATGTAGGATATCGCCGCCGGTAAAAGACCAGCCATTAAAGTTAAACTAGCCAGAAAAATAGTAAGCGATCGGCTAGTAGTCCATACTAGGCTTACAGCCCGTCCACTGTAGCGGAAAACCGTCAGTGATTGGCGTAGGATATTTCTTTTTTTTTAATTTTCATCTTTTTTGGTGAGACACCCCAGCTTGGGCGGATCTTCCTGACTCTATTAATCTTTATATAATTTTAACAATAAAGAACTCAGAACTCAGGAGCTAGAATGACGAGTATGCGACTGGGTGGTGAATACCATGCTGAAGTTAACGGATATTCTGACTCCTGTTTACATTTTTATCCCCACAATCTTCGACCTGCTTTCCCATTTAATTTTTGGTGAGTATCTTTTAACAAAGTTGGAATATCTAACTTTTCTGGACAGCGAGGCAAACAGTCACCACATTCTGTACAACGGTTGCCTTTCATTCCAGGGAACCAGTGGCCTGCATTTTCAAACATTCCGTAACGATATTGGCCATAGTCTTCCATCTCGTATGCCACGGCAAGATTACGTAACCGCAATACCTCTGGAATATTGATATTTTCTGGACAGGGCAAACAAGCATAACACTGGCTACAATTATCAGTTTCCAAAGCAAGTTTTTGGTGATTTTCTAACCGTTGGAAAGCGGAAATTTCTGCTGATGTTAACTCTCCATCATGGTCAGCGATTTGCAAAGGTTCTCTTAATTCCTCTGGGTTAGCTGGCCCTATACTCAAAGTATTAATACGGGCATCAGCAAGTAAAAACCGATAATTCAACTCTAAGGGTGAATACGGGTAACATAGGTCTTTTAGAGTTTGTGGTGGCGTGTAGAGGCGTCCTCCCTTATCAGCAGGGGAAATAATGAAAATGCCCATATCCTTTTCGGCAGCTAGTTGAATTGCTGGTGCGTGCCGTTGAAAAAAATAGTAATAATGCAGATTGACAAATTCAAATAAATCTGTAATGATTGCTGCCTGAATTACCTCTAATGACCCGTGGCTAGAAAAACCAACGTGTCGCACCCGACCATCAGCAACAGCTTCCTCTACTGCTTGCATACAGCCATTTTTGGCTTGCACCCACTCCAAATGTTGCCAAGTGTTCAAACCATGAACGCCTAAGCAATCTAAATAATCTAGCTGTAATCGTTCTAGGGATTCGTCGATGCACCGACGCATGGTGTCAGCATCTGCTGTGGCTGAGATTTTGGTAGTGACATAAAGCTTCGTTCGGGGTACTGACAACCCAGCTTTTAACGCCCTACCAAGATACTCCTCACTTTTGCCATAACCTCTGGCGGTTTCTAGATGATTAATTCCTAGCGCTAAGGCTTGTTCGATGGTCTGGTGAGCATTTTCAAAATCAGCCAGGTAGCGCATCGTTCCCAAGGAAAAAACCGAGAGGCGCAGATTCGTTTTTCCAAAGCGTCGGTATTGCATTTTTAACAAAGAGTTAGGAGTTAGGAGTTATAAGTTAGGAGTTGAAAGAAGTAAATCATAACTCTTAACGGGAGGCGGAGCGTCTCCGGCTCTGCTCCTAACTTTTTTTGCTTACGAGTTAAGAGTTGAAGCAAAATAACTCATAACTCCTAACTCCTAACTCATAACTTTAATTTAGCTGTCGTCATTACCAAAGCGCTTGATCAAATCTTCAGGACGGAGATTAGAAATAAATTCACGAAAGGCTTGCTGTTCGGCTTCATCTGCATCGCGATCTACAGGGATAGAAGCATCGGCAATGACTTCTTCCATTACCCAAATGGGAGTATTTGTACGGAGGGCAATGGCGATCGCATCGCTAGGACGCGCATCAATTTCTTTTTTGACCTCGCCTTGCTGGACGATTAAAGCTGCATAAAATGTATCCTTTTGCAGGGAATGAATGATCACCTTTTCTAGAGTCATGTTCCAAGTCTCTAGAAGATTCACAATCAGGTCATGAGTTAAGGGTCTGGGAGGCTTCTGATTCTCCAGTGCGCCCATAATTGCCCTAGCCTGTTCCTGACCAATGTATATTGGCAAAGCCCGCCGATCTGAAGAATCTTTCAAAAGGACGATCGGGCTGCGGGTTATGGCATCTAATGCTATGCCAGCGACTTTCATTTCAATCATTGCCTAAGCCTCTACAATGCTTTGAGAGTCTTGGATGCCATGTAATAAATAGCACCCATTTTTAGGCGGTTTGGTGACAGTAATAAACATAAGCATTCGTTCTCTATAATTGCTTCTATTAAACTCCGAACTTGTGGTGAAAACCAGAGTAAGTCAAATTGGTCTTCTTAGACAATAACCTTCTTACCCAAGTATGCCCTGTGAAGGATGCTAATGTGTTAATATTCCTATGCGAAAAAAAGTCAGAAAATATACTTGGATGTTCAAGATTTCTGTGACAATTACCAATTGATTTCAGGCAAAATTAGGCAATAAATAGAGTTAGTTTAACAAAAAAGCCGTGTTTACAGGATTAATCCAGGCATTAGGATCGATGGAACCCTTGGGGGGCGATTCTTGGCAAATTACTTGTGTAAGCCAGTCGGGTGAAGTAATTATGCAAGATTTGGCTTATGGTGACAGTGTTGCTGTAGATGGTGTTTGCCTGACAGTGGAACAAGTTTTAAAAGACGGGTTTATTGCCACGGCTTCACCGGAAACTCTACGCCGGACAACCTTGGGAGGTGAGCAAACCCAAAGGAGATATGTCAATTTAGAAGCGTCGCTCAAGGTAGGCAGCAAAGTTGGCGGTCATTTTGTGATGGGTCATGTAGACGGCATCGGTCGATTGCTATTGGTCGAACAAACGGCTAGTTCTTGGGAAATGACCTTTATTGCTTCCGTTGCGATCGCACGGTACATTGTCCCCAAAGGCAGCATTGCCGTCAATGGCATCAGTCTCACAGTCGCCGCTTATGAGCCAGAACTCTCCCAATTCAAAGTAGCGGTAATCCCCCTGACATACAGCGAGACAAATCTTCGCTATTTAGTTTCTGGCAGTTTGGTGAATTTAGAAGGGGATATTCTCGGCAAATACGTCGAAAAATTCCTTTATTCTGGCAACCCCCACACCAGAGGCACTGATGACAATAGTATAGATGGCATTACACCCGCATTCCTAGCAGAACACGGGTATTTATAATTGGGCATTGGGCATTGGGCATTGGGCATTGGGCATTGGGCATTGGGCATGGGGCATGGGGCATTAGTTATTCTTCCCCTGCTCCCCCTGCTCTTTCTGCCCCTCAGTTTCTTCTAGCTACCTGGTTCTTGGCTTACCTGAGCGGTTTGCAAACCTCGCACTAACTGACTGAGGGCACTTTGTAATTCCACGCCTGGGTCAGAAGCAACCCACCCATCTTGTGTCAGGTGGCGAACTTCAAAGTGTAAGTGAGGGCCTGTGGAGTTACCAGTGCTGCCAACTCGCCCGATGATAGTTCCAGGTTGTACCCACTGACCGGGTTGAACGAGAATTTCTGACATGTGACCGTAGAGAGTTTGTTCAGCGGATTTGTGATTCAGGATCACGGTTAAACCGTAACCACCCACCCAGTTAGCAGTTTCCACTTGACCCGCAGCAGCTGCCAAAACTGGTGTTCCCGTAGGCGCACCCAAGTCTGTACCAGCATGGAAGCGTTGAGTACCTGTGATTGGATGAATTCGCCAACCAAACAAAGAAGTAATGGGAGCGGGAATAGATAGGGGATACATCATTCCCGTACCACTATATGCAACTCTCCCTATGTAGGGAATTTGCGGCAATACTGATGCCAGTGAAAAATCGTAAGCTACGTTGCTGGGGCGGGGTGCAATGTTACCATCTGCCATTGGTGGCGGTAAAGTACCACCACTCGGTGCAATGGGAGTTGCACTAACTCTTGTAGGACTGAATTCAGCGGGAGTCGGGATAAACCGATTCGAGCGAAATGCGCTCTTGGTGACACCGCTAGAATCACTTTGAGTTGGAGTAGCACGCCATCTGCTGGTGTTGCCAGTAGAAGATGCAATCTGCCGCACAGGTGGAACTACTGGTAATTGTGCATTTTGACTTCTTCTGAGCCAATTAGGTGCTGGTTTACCATTAGAATCAGCTACACTCCTTTGAGGTACTTTGGCGCAAACGCCGCCTAATACACTTTGTCCTGATGGCAAAGTGGCTCGACAACCACTGGAGCGTTCTGTAAGAATTACAGAATTTGGTGCTTGATAAGTACCTGTTGCACCACTGTCATAACTATTAGGATCGATATAAGCGTTATTATAATCCTTGGTTTTCTCCGCCGTTGCACTGACAGGGCTGTTAGAGTTATTTGATGGTTGAGCAACTACTGGAAGTTTTTCAGGTGCATAGCGGGCAGGGGTATTGGGTTTTTCTTGTCTCACCCTTAAAGGAGTAACCTGGGAGGCTTCTACTTTGGGCTTTGACTGTCTGATAATCACAACAGGTTCAGCTGCTTCGATTTTGGGTGTAGACTGCCTAACTGGCTCTTTTGATTGAGCAACTTCTGGCTTGGCTAATCTTTGTCTGAGTCTGGTTCGCCGTTGGGAAAATTCCGGTTGTGCTTGAGCGGCTTCCGGCGACGCAACAGCCTGTTTTTTAACACTTCGACTTCGCTCAGTGTTAACTGGATTTGTAACTGCTGTTGGTTGAGAACTTTCAACAGTGGGAACGATGTTGTCTATTTGTGCTTCCGTTTGGGCAAACACGAAGCCACCGCTAAGGAGGCTAACGCTACTCAGCCAGCAGAGACTCTGGGCTGGTAGTGTTGAGGCAAAACGTTTTTTTGTTAGACCTTGCTGCCATAAGTAATGCAAACGATGATGGGCAGAATTTTTGCGCTGCGTCATTTGTTCTCTCAGTTGTGTGTAATTAGCCTAAAGAGATGATGCTAGTGGTTTGTCTTGCCCAAAGAGCGAAATTTTGAACAAACCTCAAATTTAAACGGAAGATTTATGGTACCCCAAACTGATTGTACCGGGTTCAATATAAATTTCCGGTGTAATTAATTCCTTTGTATCATGTGTTTCTAAATCAATTCGTAAATTTCCTTGAGATGTCACCCCAACTACAGTACCTAAAAGATTATTGACGTACACCCGATCGCCCATGTTTGTAAGCAAGTCTAGATAGCCAGACAAGAGTATATTTACTCCTTCTTGAAAAAGGCACTCTATACCGGATTCTATTCCCAGCAAGACTTTAGAGGTGAGCATTTCCAGACACGAAATTGGTCTGAAATCTTGGGAAGCTTGCCACGATTCCAGATTGATTCCAGTTTCTGGTACTGGGTTCGTCCAGTTAATACCAACACCAATTACTGCTTGGGTAATTTGTCCTTTGTTTACTTTGGTTTCTGTCAAAATGCCGCCTAGTTTGCGACCATTTAAAACTAAATCGTTAGGCCATTTTATCCCAACATCTATACCGTATTGGCGCAATTGCAACGCAATTCCCCAAGCAGTAGCGAAAGTTAGCTGATAGCTGTCAGTAGCTTCTATTTTGTGGTCGAAAGAAATCGCCACGGAAATATATAATCCCCCAGGCGGAGAAATCCACTGGCGGCCCCATTGTCCCCGCCCAGCAGATTGCTCAGTTGCAATTACTACTGTTCCCGAAATCGCCCCTTGGTTGAGTAAGTTCCAGAGGGTTTCGTTAGTTGAGGAGACGCTTTCAAAAAAGTGAAGAGAAAATGGTAAATATGTATGCTTACGCCCTGTTTGCAAGGCTGCTTCCAAGTTTTGCAGATTAAATCCCACAGCAGTTAACCCAAATTCCGTTGTTCAAGTTAGCATTGATTGGCTGATGAGTGATTTTCCGTTTAGGTTTGGTTGAAGATGCACACTTGGCACTGGCACAATTGGGAAGGACTCCCCTATCTAACTTGTAGTATTCTGGAACGTTGGCACCACGGCTTCTTTACCCAGCAGTTTTGGCCGCGATCGCCACAAGTTATCACAGAAGTATTGCAACCAGAGGCATCAGTCTATCGCTTAAAGCAGGTTCATGGCAATACTGTTCTCACCCCCCAAGAAGTTGAAAGCTTCTTAAGCTCTGCACAGGAAGATTTCGCATCGGCAGATGGTTTAATCAGCGAACAACCTCTACAAGCGGTTTGGGTAGCTAGCGCAGATTGTACACCCGTGTTGATTGGGGATGTGCAAACTGGACAAGTGGCAGCATTACACGCGGGTTGGCGGGGGACTGCTAAAAAGATTGTGCCCTTGGCGATCGCTCGATTACAATCTCAAGGCAGCAAACTTGATGATTTACGCATTGCGATGGGGCCAGCGATCGCTGGTGAGGTTTATCAAGTCTCTATCGGAGTGGCTGCTGAAATTGGGGCTAGTCTTATAGCAGATGATGACGAAGAAAAAATTGTAACTGCATTACATGAGTTACCAAATTCACCTTTGCTAGACGATCCAAATCCAGGAAAAGTAAGGCTGGATGTGCGGCGAGTGAATACCTTACAACTGGAAAATATGGGAATTAGTGCAGAACAAATTGCGATCGCACCTTATTGTACTTTCCAAACTCCAGAGCATTTCTTTTCTTATCGTCGAGAGAAAGAGAAAAAAGTACAGTGGTCAGGGATTGTTAGCAAGAAAACGAGTGACTAGCCTATATTCTCATTACAGGATAGTTAGGATGTTCAGGATTCGGGATAAGTCGTTGATTTCTACAGTCCACCAGTAAATCCAGCGTTTCTAAAACCGTCTGTCCAATCAGGACGATATTACCTGTAACTAATGTGGCTTCGGTAGTTTCTCGTCCTGCCAATTCAATAATTACGGGTTCAGTTACTCCTATAGATTCTTCACTACCATTGGCGTATTGAGCAATCTGCTGTCCTCGAATTCTCAAACCAAGTTGCTGGACAATAGACATGGGTAGCACAGTACGTACTGCCCCTGTGTCCACTAATGCTTCTGTTTCATACACCCGCAGCATATTTTGATTGAGCATTCCTCGGTTGACAAGGGCTTCATCAATGGCATTGGTGAGCTTGACTTGGACTCGAACTGCACCCATAGGTTGATTGCTGGCAGAATTGGCACGATTGACTTTTACCATAATCTGTGTAATTTTGAGAAATTCTTTAACTCAAAGCTTCACTCAACAACTCGCAGTGCAGTAAAGCACCATCCACCAAAGATTGGATTTTTTCTGATGATAAAGGATCGCCATTGGCGTAATGCTCCATCCAAGTCAGACCAATAAAATTGGGGTTATCTGGTAAACTTGCTAAATCCCACCCAGGCATTTCTAAGTCTTCCATGAGACGATTTACTTTAGGGTCATAACTGAGAGCAAAGCAGCGACAACCTTCAGCAGCAGCCATAATTAAACTGTGCAGGCGCATTCCAATCGCCATTTCAACGCCGCGAAACACACCTTTTAAAAGTTGCGGATCTTCCAGGCACAAAATCTTGCTAACATCTTTTAGATGTGGTTGAATGGCTTCGGCAATACTTAAATCTTCACTTTTTTGAAACGGCAGTAATAAAATAAAAGCCTGCGTAGCTTTTTGAAAGTCAACCAAAGCACGAGTTAAGTTTGCTAAACGTATTTCTGTAAGTTCGGGATGCGATCGCAACGTTACCGCAACTCTCGGCGCAGGTAAATCCCAAAGTCCTGGTACTGGTTGAGATTCCAACGCCCAAACTGGGTCAGGAGCTATAATACAAGGAATTTGCCAGTCAGATAATAAAGCGGCGCTGGCGCGATCGCGTACACTAACTTTGGTACAATTACTAAAGGTTTGCCGTGCTAACCAACGAGTTTGTGGACGCACCAAAGGGCCAATACCCTGTGCCCAAGCAACAGTTTTCAAACCCATTTTCTGCGCTAATGCCATCAGTCCCCCATAATAAAATGGGCTGATAGTACTGGTGACATCTTGAATCAGACTCCCGCCGCCCCAAATTAAGGCATCACTTGAGCGTAAAGCTTGCAGTACATCTAAGGGAGCCATGCGATCGTAGGTTTCTACATTGTAGCGATCGCGGGTTTCTTTTGGATTACCAGAAAGCACCACAGGCGTTACGTGAGATGGCAACATTTGCAAAAGCGTTGCCAATAAAGCTTCGTCACCACCATTACCTTTACCGTAATATCCAGACAATAATGCCCGCATCTTAACCATTTTGGATTTTGGATTTTGGATTAATTAATAGCTATTGTTAAATGAATCTCTGTCTCCCATATAGATGGTAAACTCATTCTCAAGTTCTATAGCAGTGGTCAAACAACTTAGGACATTCATTAACAAATCGTCAGAGAGCTACTGTCACAGTTATCCATAGCAGACTTGTCCTAAGCAGGATAGCAGGCGCTATAATTACTTACATTTTTTCCACTCCAAAGTGTTGACTTCCGGTTTCATTGACACAAGTCTTGCTAGCTTGCGGTTTCTGGTCTGTGCTTGGATACTGGGAAAAAGGTTGCGATCGCTTCTCTTTAAAACTAGCTAATACAATAGACATCTAGTGAAAAATCCTTGTAGAAACTCGAAATTTCGCGTCTCTACAAGGATTTAAATTTTCAAAAGATGGGTTTTGTTACACAAAAAGTAGGAGTAGAGTTCTAATGTGGAACTTGAAAACTGGTATTATGCTACTCACGCTGAGTTGCATAATTGCAACTGGTATAACCGTATATCTTCTTGGCGGCATTGAACCAGTACAAATTCAAGCTTTGCTGAAATCTTCTGGTATCTGGGCACCTATTATTTATATTGCTTTGTACGTTGTAGCAACCATGTTAGTTTTGCCCTCAACGGTACTAAATTTGACTGGAGGTGCCATTTTTGGCCCTTGGCTGGGTACTGTCTGGACTAGTGTTGGAGCAGTCATTGCGGCAATAATTGCCTTCGTTTTTACTCGAACTATTGGACGCAAAGCAGTTGCAAAACGACTAGCAGGACGCTGGCAAGCAATGGATGCTGAGGTGCGTCGTGGAGGGCTTTTTTATATGTTTGCCATCCGATTAGTACCAATCATGCCCTATGGCTTGGTCAACTTTGCCGCAGGACTGACTTCAATCGGTTTTAAAGATTATGTTCTAGGTACAACACTTGGTACTGTTCCTAGTGTTTTACCTTTTGTACTACTAGGTAGTTCTGGTCTGAAGGCAGTGAATACAGGCGATTTTTTGCCGCTAATACTTGCACTAGGCTTAACTGGAACACTGGTAGCAGGGTCTACTTGGTATCGTCATCGTCGAACTTTTGCCAAAAAAGCTGTAGAAAGCCTGAAAAAATCAGACTCTTCAGATAACATAAATCCGAAGAATAAATAAATTATGGGAATGAGACTTGAGTGTTGCTAGGTATACTGTGAAGCAAACCTTTTCGATCGCAAGCAGCCTGTTATCTTAGTTGTAAAAAAATTAAACAATATTTTTAGATGCTACCAAAGTATTCATTCATTGTTCCAATTTATAACGAAGAAGAAATTATTCCAGAACTATACCGCAGACTGAGTGCAGTAATGAATCGGATGGATGGGCTTGTCGAATTAATTTTAATCAATGATGGTAGCCGCGATCGCTCCCTACAATTATTACGAGACCTCCATCAAAAAGACCCGCGCATTTGCTATCTGAGCTTTGCTCGTAACTTTGGTCATCAAATTGCCGTAACTGCTGGTCTTAATTTTGTCCGGGGTCAAGCTATTGTCATCCTTGATGCAGACTTACAAGACCCACCAGAACTAATCCCCGACATGGTTGAAAAATGGCGACAGGGCTATCAAGTCGTCTACGCTCAACGCACTCAACGCCTTAAAGAAAGATGGTTTAAGCGTTTTACTGCCTATTTCTTTTATCGTATCCTTAAGAAGCTTGCAGATGTAGAGATTCCTACTGATACTGGTGATTTTTGTTTAATGGATCGGCAGATTGTAGATATTCTCAATTCTATGCCAGAACGTAACCGCTATATTCGTGGTTTGCGTTCTTGGGTTGGCTTTCAGCAAACAGCAATTCGGTTCGAGCGCAACCCCCGCTTTGCTGGGGAAGTTAAATACACTTTTAGCAAATCCTTAGCCCTTGCGATCAATGGTTTAGTGTCTTTTTCAATAGTGCCACTGCGGTTATCAACCTACTTAGGCTTAATAGCAGCGGCAGCGGCCATCTTCATGGCTTTATTAGTCTTATATTGGCGTCTTTTTGTCCCCCATTCCCCTTTAACTGGGTTTACGATTATTTTGATGGCAATTTTCTTCCTCGGATCTGTGCAGTTAGTTAGTGTTGGCATCTTAGGTGAATATATAGGGCGCATCTATGAAGAAGTTAAAGCCAGACCCCTCTATACTTTGACAGAGGTAGGTGGTTTTGCGCGCAAATCCTCCAACTCAACGAGCAATTCTGACAAACTAGATAATTTAGAAGACGCTTACAAATAAAAATCTTTATTTGGCGTTGCATAATAAAGGTTTGTTTAAACAAATATAAAATTCAAGCTACATATCACCTTGACAGTGCTACTCTCCACTCCAAATCTCTAACTCCCAACTCCTAACTTTACTTATGCACACCCTTTCAATTCCTACCTGGATTATTCATGTTTCTAGCGTTATAGAGTGGATTGTCGCCATTTGGTTAATCTGGTCTTACGGCGAACTGACTAATAACCGTAGCTGGTGGGGATTATCCCTGGCGATGTTACCAGCTTTAGTCAGCGCTATGTGTGCTTGTACCTGGCATTATTTCGACAATGCCGAATCTTTGGAATGGCTGGTAACGCTTCAAGCTACCATGACTTTAGTTGGTAATTTTACACTTTGGGCGGCGGCATATTTGATTTGGCGTTCTACCAAATCTGTTAACACCGTTGAACCAAACCCTATCAAATCAGAGCAATGATTTCTAAAGAAACCCTGTTTGCACTTTCACTGTTTCCCTATTTGGGTTTCTTGTGGTTTATCAGCCGCAGTCCGCAAATGCCGCGTTTGGCGTTGTATGGATTTTACGGCACTCTCGTCTTTGTTGCCATTACCATCCCGGCGGGGATTTATGCTGTATTGCATTATGGTAAGTCTTTGGCCAATGTAGATTGGTTGCACGGTGGTGCAGAACTATTTTTGACGCTTTCTAACATCTTGCTTGTGCTGGGTTTTGGGCAAGCTGTAAGGCAATTACAAATGAAAAATGAAAAATAGTAAATTCAGCTATAGATAGCGTTTTGATTGCAATGAGGAAGAGTTAAATGGACGTAATTCCAGCGATTGATTTACTAGAAGGTCACTGTGTACGACTGTATCAGGGAGACTACGATCGCTCGCAAGTTTTTAGCGAAAATCCCGCTGATGTTGCCAAACAGTGGGTAGATGAAGGTGCTACTAGATTGCATATAGTTGATTTAGACGGTGCCAAAGCAGGTAAAGTAGTAAACCTGGGGGCAATTGAAGCGATCGCTCAAGCAGTGTCAGTACCCATTGAAATTGGTGGAGGATTGCGCGATCGCACCAGTGTACAACAAGTATTTAATCTAGGCATACAGTGGGCAATTCTCGGAACCATTGCCGTAGAACAACCCCAGTTAGTGCAAGAACTCTGCCAAGAATTTCCCGAACAGATTATTATCGGTATTGATGCCCGTAACGGTCGAGTCGCAACTCGCGGCTGGTTAGAAACCTCAGAAGTTTTAGCCACTCAACTAGCTGTACAAATGCAAGAATTGGGCGCAGCCGCCATCATTTACACAGATATCCACCGAGATGGTACACTTACAGGGCCAAATTTAGAAGCTTTGCGAGAACTTGCAGCCGCAATTTCCATCCCGATAATTGCTTCTGGCGGGGTAAGTTCTATCACCGACTTGTTGAGTTTGTTGGCGTTAGAACCCCAAGGCGTGACTGGCGTAATTGTCGGACGTGCCTTGTATACTGGGGATATTTTACTCAAAGAAGCATTACGAGCGATCGGGCCGGGGCGAATTCAGGATATTCCACCCAATCTCGGTTTTTCTACCTTTGCTTGACATTTTCTTGGCAAGTTCGCTATCAAAATCTAGAATTACCCTGGTTGCGCTGGTGGGATAGATAATCAAGGATGCGACAAATAGACCATCTTGTAGAGACGCGATTCATGAGCCAGCGCGTTGCGGGGGTTCCCCCCGTTGTAGCGACTGGCGTCGCGTCTTTAACCAAGAATGTATTGCAATCATTAATTGAATTGATATTAGTTTAATTAATTTGACAACTATCTTTAGATAGATAAGGTAAACACTACCTTATTTCTGATTGCAAATCCCTTGTTAATTGTGAAAAATCTAAACTTCATATTTGATTGATTTTGTCAAGATGTAATCCCTTGTATGATTTAAAAAATCAGTAAGGCCTTCTCTGGACTGAATTTATATTAATGCTTTCAGTAGATGCAGTTATGACTTTGGAAATGCAATAATGAATGTGTTCTCAAACAATATAGTTGCTGTGATTCGAGATAAAAATTTAAATTTTATCAGACTCTAGTAACTTTGGTTTTTAAAAAATTGTTTGATGTTTTGAGAAGGTAACACAATGAATAAAATCCTAAAACGCGCACTTTTACCCAGCCTCATGGCTGCAAGTTTAGCTGGTGTAACCTTAGTTCCCGCCAAACCCGCTGCTGCTGATGACCAAGTACTAAGAGATGCAGGTATTGGGGCTGTTACCAACGTCGTAACCGGAGCTGTTAGGGGAAATGGCAGTGTACTAGGGAATGCTGTTAAAGGTGGTGTCACTGGTGCAGCCGTCAATGGTGCAAATGGTCTGAGAAATACTCGCAATCGCCGTCACCGGAACGCCGCTCAAGATGTCGGAGTCGGTGCAGGCGCTAGTGCATTGACTGGTGTAATTACTGGCGATAAAAGAGATACTCTTGGCAATGCTATTGATGGTGCAGCCGTAGGTGGAGCAATCCATCTATTAACCAATGGTAAATAATTGGTAAATTGGTCAGCTGAAATATTTTCCAACGGTTAACGAACTTATCCCTCCCTAATTGCTCTCTTTCGTAAAAGGAGCAAACCTAACCTCGCTTCCCTAGAAGGGGAGCGAGGTTGTAGGTTAGATTTATTTGAGATATATACCACCGTCAGGATTGGATGACGTTAGGCTTAATAGTAATCTCTAACCCTTCAACGCCTTTCTAAAGTTTCGACGATAAGACTGATTTGTAATAAACAAAGCTGGCCATAGCAAAGATAAACCAATCCGATTGGTCAAAGTTGGATTAAAATTAGTCCGTCCAAACCCATTCCAAAATTTCCAAGCGCCGCCTCCGTAAACTCCTATCAAGCCAATAAAAATTAAGGTACTCATTCCCATCAACTCCGTTAGTAACTGACAGAATTTAAGTTAAGTTTTACCACACGAGGTAATCACCTCATAAGGAACACCGAGAAGGTATGACAAAACTCCCCAGTTTTGGATATATAAGCCAGTTAAACACACATTCTCTTATTCCAGTGTAGATTAGCCTCACGCATCCCAGCTAGTTATCAGGGGTGGCAAGCTAGTCAAAGGATGCAAAAGCGTTATTTTTGAGGTATTTTGGCGACACATTCAAATGTAAATGCCGATCCTTTAGTACAAGAAAGTTTATACCATATTAAACTACAAAGTTCTGTGGCGCATTATTCTTATACTTCATCTACCCAATAAAGATAATATCTTTCATTATCCACCCAGCCTCTCTGAAAATCTTTAATCGGAACAATTTTCAAATCATTGCGGTTGACATTCAGTTTTTTATTTAAAATCAGCAAAACTTTCTTTCGCTCATCTTGATTTTGAAGTAGAGAATTAACCTGGCTTAATATCTCTGCTTGTTCCACTTCTTGACGACCTTTTTTAAATAAAGTAAAGCTTCCCATTTTTGCAATTTCTGGATAGTAAAACTTTCGATTCAGATAACCCGATAAAGGAGCCATATTCGCATCTCGACTGGCAACAATAAACTCATTATCTAATCCAGATTTGTAAATATATTGGGCTGTTTCGCGACTAGCAGAAAATGGTATAACTAAATCTCTGGAAAAACTATAAATTCCTCCCCCAAACTGGACATAAAGAATGAGCATCAAAGTCAGATAATGCCATTTGTGAATAAATGTAATTGAACGTGGAATAATAGAAATTTTATTAAGTAAAACTATAGATTTTTGATAATAACTTCCCAGCCATAAAGCTGCTATTAAAACTAAATAAAAATGTCCAAAATGCCGTGGCATACCTATAAATCTCAAGTATGTAAAGGCAAATAATATACAATTGCCTATCATGTAGAAAAAGAAAATAACTGGCTTTTCAGATAATTTTATTAAAGTTAAAATTACAAAAAATAAAGCAATTATCGCACAAACAATTAAATCCAGCCATCTTTTATGTGTAGGAATAATTAATAAATAACTACCAAATACTCTGCCAACGCTTCTCAACAGATGACGGATATCTAATTCTATTAGCCAACCATTATTTAACCCACCGTGAAGATAACTATCTGTCGGAGGAGTAATAATATAAATAGATAAAATAAAAGATAATGTGATAATTAAAATACTTAACAATAAGTCGTACTTTTTGGTTTGACTAAAATAGTGCTGCCGATGTTCGCTATCAAAACAAAATTCAACCAGCAAAGTTAATAATAAAGAAAATGATACTAGTAAACCATAAGCACTACTATTTGCTAGTAAACCCAATAGAATTGCTAAATAAGCATAAGTTATTTTTCTAGATGCAAAAACTGTACAGAATGCAAAAACAAATAACATACTAAAGGCATAGTTTCGAGAAATTAAAAGATATTCGTAAAAAGGAAAGAAACCAAAAGAAAATAGAAATTTTTGTTGATAGTTAAAAGGACTATATAGGCAAAAAAGTGTAACTGAAACAACAGTAATTGCCAAATGGAAAATTTGCATAATAATAGGAGAATCGACTATTTTTCTCAGAATTGCCAGAGAAAAATACCATAGAATAGGATGACCTTCATAATGAATATTTGCAATTAAATCCCCGAACGATTCACTATCTCTGACAATCAGCCAGGGATTTAGTTCATCTCGCCACATAGAATGATTAAGAATACCTATTAAACCAAGAAAAGAAAAAAGAAGAATAATAAACCAAGGAGAATTAAAAGGTAATTTTGAAGTATATTTGCTAATTTTATTGCTTAACATTGTTAGTTCAGAATCCAACTTGTTTGGATCGGCAAGATTGCTGTAAATGCGATGATCGTCAAATATTCTTATGATTCTTTAACTATTCAGACAGATGAATTCTGAATTTTGATTATTACTTATTTTTACTTATAACTTTCTGGTATACCTACTGGTGATAAACCTGCGATCGCTCGTAAGTTTTGGCAACGAATCAACTCAGTAAAATTGAAACTGGAACGTCCTTCAATTTTGGCTACCGCTTCAATTGCTGATAATAGGTGCTGTGCTGCTTCAACTTCTGAATAACCACGCCGCTGTGCTATTTTAATTGCGGTTGCATCAGCATTTAACTCTGACTCTTGAGATTTATTAGTGCGCCAGATCCGAAAAGCAGCGATCGCACTTAATCCCCCAGCGACAGCAACGCCCACTACATCTGACTGTGCTACTTCCAAGAATCCGCCTAACAGCCCAGCCAACACCACGCCTTGATAAATGTCGGGTTTAAACCACTTTACCCCCGTCAACCAGCTAACCATCTGCAACAGCAGCAAGTCTCGTTGCGGCTTTGTCAGGCGACGCCACAAATCAAAATTAATATATATCGGTCGCGCTTGGTTCCAGGGTTGGGGAAAGGAAGCGTCAATTACTTTTGCTTGCTCTGGCTTACTGACGATTTTTGTCGTCATCCGACCAGAAGCAGGCATCACATCTAACAAACGGCGAATTTCAACATTTGGCTCCATAAATTTAATTATTAGCCATAATGTGCATAGTAACTAGGTGTGTAAAAATAAAGTTTTCATGTTAACCTTTGATTTATGAGATGCTCTCACAGTCTTGAATAGATTCAGATCGAGCTATAAGAATATTTATTCAGCAGTTTGATAGTATGGCGGGATTTTATAGTATTTCTTTGCCGCCAAATTCCAAACCTCAAAGTTTTGGCTTGCCATTAAAACTATATTTGTAACTACATGGACGCTTTTGCTACCCTCCCACCTGAATGGACGAATAAGGCAATACATGCATACAATTTTTGCTGTCCTAACTGCCACTCAAGTAGCCTAGAAGCTGAGAAAGTTTGGCTAAATCGGCGATCGCCTGTACTTACAGAAGACCGTCGTCGCAAATGGCAAGAGTTTTATTACTGTCACTGTGGTTCTGTGTGGTGGGCTTGGAGTAGCGATCGCCCCCCAAAAGATGTATCTAATCAGCCAGATTATAATCCTACATAGCTCATTTTCTTCCTAAACAAAACCCCACTTTTAAGTGGGGTTTTGTTTATCTAATTCTGAGCTTTGCCAATTTTAGAAGGTGAAGGTAGTACGTAGAGTACCTATATATTCAGTGTCGTTAGCGTCGTTGTGCTCTGGATTAAAGATTACCAACAAGCCAGGTGTTACCTGAATATTATCGGAAATCTTGTACTTGTAAAGACCCTCTAAGTGATAAGAGGTACTGTCGTCGAAGGTAGTATTACCAGCGACATTTTTGATGCTACCACCAGTAACTTTGGGTGGTTGACCAAAGATAATACCTAAAACGTTGCCTTCGCCACCAAAGTCTTTCAAAGCAAGCGCTCCAGCCCAGTACCAAATATCTGCGTCTGTACCTGCATTAGTACCACTTTGAGCATCAGCAGTTGTATAACCACCCCAACCACTAAGAGCTAAGGTAGAGCCAAGTTGGAAGGTAGCTTCTACACCATAATTGTTGGATATAGTACGAGCGCCATTTCCAAAAGGATTGTTTGCAAAAATACTACCTGTACCTTGGAAAAGGTTGTTAGCAATAGCATCAGCAGGAGGAATACTATTAGTTTGATAAGTGCGAGCGTAAGTTAGACCAATATTAAAGGCTTTGGTGGGTTGGAAAGATAACTGACCAAAAATAGCGTTATCACCATTCAACAGCCCATTATTCAGGGTGGGGTCATTAGCAGTCCTAGCTAGATAAGCACCGCTGAAGCTGATGGCGCCTTTAGGATTTAAGGTAACAGTTACACCAGCCCCACCTTGACCTTGGCGATATATGGGGCTGAAACGTCCATAGCGTGAGAGCGCACCTCTAGCAGAGCTTGCAAAGTCAGAGTTGAAATTATTAACGTTTTCGTATAATTCAGCACCAGTAGCATCAATTTTAACGCGCACTGCATCACTGAAGTTGAAAGCATAGTTAATTTTATCGATGCTAACGCTGTTGTCGGCGGGAGCACCTACATCAAAACTCAATCGGCTCATATTGGTACCAGTACCAGTACCCAATGCATCATTACCACGATTGGAGATGACATTGCCAGCAGTCAGCCGGATTTGCAACTGGTCTTTACCAGTGAAACTGCTGAATAAGTTTAAACGAACGCGGTCAGAAAAAGTAGTGTTATAATTCAAGTCTTGGGTAGGAGCACCACCACGAGCTGCTCTACTGTCACCAAAAACATCAGACACTGCGAAAATTGCTTCTCCAACCAACTTGGTGGTAGTGGAGAACTGATTAGCTTCCAACTCAGAAGTGCGGGCTTCTAATCCATCAACACGACCGCGCAGAGTTGCTAGTTCCGCAGAATATTCTTCTTGCAAGCGCTGTAAAGTAGCTAAATCTTGTTTGCTGACCAAATCGGCAGTAGCTGTAGCAATCAGTTCGTTAACCCGATCTAAACAGGCATTCAAACCTGCGGCAAATTCATAACGGGTTAAAGCACGGTTTCCACGATAGGTACTGTTAGGATAACCTGCAATACAGCCATAGCGCTCAACTAGAGATTGTAAAGCTTGGAACGCCCAATCTGTAGGCTGCACATCCGAAAACTGAGAAACTGATGTTACCTGACTCATGTCGTTAGACTCTTGAGTTTCAGATAATTCGCCAACATTTGTTACCTGTTCGTTAACTTCAGCAGCTAAGGCACTATTAGCAACGAAAAATGTAGCGGCTAATACAATTGGACTAACCTTAAAAAGATTCCAGAATCGTTTTGTCATGTTTTTACTTTCACTCACACCTACAATAATCCAGTCATGATAAAATGCTTTAAACACTTTTCTTTCGTGGATTTCACACACAATCACAGCAACGATTATACCTTTACCCTGTGATTATTACAAGCAATTCATTTAACACGCTGCTGAACTATAGTTTTTCATTAAGTTATTTGGTAATCGCAAGATAATGCGGCGTTTGTGACGTAAAACTGTTCCTTCTTCTTCTAACTGCTGTAAGAGTCGGGTAACAGTTACTCGCGTAGTATTTAAAACTTCAGCAATATCCTGATGGGTAACATTTAAATCAATTAGCTTGCCTTTATCTACGTCACGGCCAAATTTTTCACTTAACCATACTAAAAACTGCCATAAGCGTAGCGAAGTAGGTTTTTGATGCACAATGCTTAGTAGATCCTCTGTTTGTTGAATATGAGACAACAAAGCATTAGTATCCTGATGCCACAAATGAGGTGGCACAATGCTTACTTCCACGCCCGTAAGACATTCAATCTGGTAGGGCTTCACCTTAGACAAAGGATAGCCAATCAGATCCCCTAGTCCCCAATAACCAAGAGTAATGAATGTTCCATCTTCACTCCACGTTAAAGTACGAACTGCACCATATTCAATTCGCCAAATTATGTCATTGTAAGGTGGAATTACTTCCCGACGGATAAATATCTGTTGGGGTAATTGTTCGCCCAAAGCAGAACCATTTAACACAATAGAAGAGTTTGAAGTAGGACTTGGGGAATACATCATTAACCGTAACTACATAATTATTAGGGAATCTCGCTATTTACAATGATTAAGAAACTCTAACAATTTGTCTCAAAATTTACCTGTCTTAACTGAAAGTCTATTCTTCTCAATTCAGAACTAGGAACTAACTCAAAATCTTCTGATGGTAACAACTTTTACTTAAGGGATTTATCAGTAAGATATAGCCAAAATTTTAAGTTGTTTATCCGCTACTTTAATTGTGTAAGTTTAAGAATAGGTAAGCTTTTAGTAAAATATTTAGTTAACTTATTTTTTATTATTTGGTCTTTTCTGAAGACTAAGAACCTATCCCACTAATACCAAAATGTGATAATCTACTTTCTGAATAAGAGGG
>NZ_JAVRCC020000016.1:0-134212 GCF_034530975.2 Nostoc sp. DedQUE07
GCGGCAACGATAGTTTAGGGGTTGCCCTACGCAAAAATAGCTCGATGCCAGGTTTTATTTTTATAATAAAAGCCCTAGCTCCACAGCCTGGGGCTTTTTGTTATTTATGGTTCTGTGACAGCAATTAATAACTATATTCAGATTGATTATTGTAGTACTTGCAATCTCCATTTGTAGAGCGATCGCACTAACAATTTATCGTAATTTTGGCGAACTATAAAAACACTAAGCTTAGGACATATTTATTTTATCGCCGTCCAGTCTTTGTCATATCAGACATCGCCCCATTATTGCAGAAAACTGCATACTTAACGAGTATTCGCTTGTTTATAGTCCAAAGGTACAGCTTTATTAGATACTGGAATAATCTATATGAAAGCGCGTCTTATGACGAGAAAATACGGATTACACAAGTGTTTGCAATTGGGATTGGCAGGGTTGCTGGGCTGCTTAAGTGTAAGTCTCCTCACTAACAAAACCCAGGCACAACAAAGTAATATCGTACCTGATAGTACACTTGGTACTGAGTCATCTCAAGTTATAGGCAACTTTCAGGGACAACCAATTGAAGTAATTACAGGTGGTGCAATTCGCCAAATAAATCTGTTTCACAGCTTTGGAGAATTTAATATCAGCGAGGGACGGGCAGCTTATTTCTTCAGTCCTAGCGCAGACATCCAAAATATTTTGGCACGGGTGACAGGTAATAATCCTTCAGAAATTTTGGGAAGACTCGGCACATTTGGTAGTTCTAATCCTAATGTATTTTTGATAAATCCTAATGGGATTGTGTTTGGAAAAGATGCCAGTCTAGATGTGCAGGGTTCCTTTGTGGGGACGACGGCGAACGGAGTACAATTTGGTAATCAGGGTGTTTTTAGTGCCACAAATCCCCAAGCCGCGCCATTATTGACTATTAATCCTTCGGTTTTATTTTTTAATCAGATTAATCAGAATGCAGCAATTCAAAATAACTCAATTGTACCAGCAGGAATATCTCCTTCAGGCATGAATACATCTGGTTTACGAGTGCCAGATAGGAAGAGTTTACTGCTTGTAGGTAGCGACATTAATATGGATGGTGGCAGATTGCGAGCCTATGGTGGTCGAGTTGAGTTAGGAGGATTATCTGCTCCTGGAAATATCAATCTTCAGCTAGATGATAATAATTTCAGTCTAACGTTTCCAGAGAATGTCACGCGGGCAGATGTGTCTCTCAAAAATGCTGCAAATATAAATGTAAGTGCTAGTGATGGTGGAGACATCATAGTCAACGCTCGTAATATAGATATTTTAGAAGAAAGTGTACTGATTGCTGGCATTGGGCAAGGTTTGGGTACACCTGAGACTGTTGCAGGTGATATTACACTTAATGCTACCGGAGAAATCAAAGTTGCTGGAGTTGGGAGCGGAATTTACAATTTTGTGAATTTGGGAGCAAAAGGCAATGGAGGTAATATTACCATAAATTCTAGTTCCCTCACATTAGAGGATAGTGCTCTACTTGCTGCCTCAAATTTAGGACAAGGGAATGCGGGAAATATCATTATAGATGCTCGTGAAAATGTTTTATTTGATGGGGCTAATGCTTATAGCGGAATTGGAAATGAAGCAGTCGGGAATGCTGGCAATATTTCCATTAAAGCTGGGTTAGTATCTTTGAGCAATAATACATACATGTCTGCTAGTACTAGTGGACGAGGAAATGCAGGGATTATTAATATCAATGCACGCGATAGTGTCTCTTTTGATCAAAAGAGCTACGCTTATAGCCTAACGACAACTGAAGGAGTAGGAAAAAGTGGCAATGTCAACATTAATGCCAGGTCGCTGTCTGTGAAAAATGGTTCCGAACTGAGTGCTAGCAGTTTTGGACGGGGAGATGCTGGTAATGTAACCATTAATGCTAGCGATACAGTAAATTTTGATGGAGCAGACAGTGGGGCTTTGAGCATATTAGGAGAGGGAGCGGTAGGTAAAGCTGGTGGCATCAATATCACCACTAAGTCACTTTTTGTCACTAATAACGCAGGATTATCAGCCAGTACTAGTGGACGAGGAGATGCAGGCAATGTGAATATCAACGCCAGTGATATAGCCTTCTTTGATGTGGGAAGCCAAGCCTTTGCTCTTGTAGATGCTAGAGGAGTGGGGAAAGCAGGTACGATAAACATCAACACTAGAAAGCTCTCTGTGAACAACGGGTCACAATTGAGTGCCAGCAGTTTTGGTCAGGGAGATGCTGGTAATGTAACCATTAATGCTAGCGATACAGTAAATTTTGATGGAGCAGCCAGTGCGGCTTTCAGCATATCAGGAGCAGGAGCGGTAGGCAAAGGAGGTGGTGTTAACATCACCACAGGATTGCTGTCTGTTACAAATGGTGCTTTTTTGACTACTAGCACCCTTGGACGAGGAGATGCAGGTAATGTGAGCATCGATGCTCGTGATACAGTTGTTTTTGATGGTATAGGCAGTAATGGATTAAATAGCGCGGCTCGCAGTTTAGTACTAGCAGGAGCGGTAGGTAACGGTGGTAAAATCCTCATTAATACTGGATCAGTATTCATTACTAATGGTGCTGGCTTAGAAGTAAGTACTGCTGGAAAGGGAAATGCAGGTAATGTGATAATTAATGCCAGTGATACAGTCTCTATTGACAGAAGTGATGGCATTTTCAGCATTGTCAAAGCAACAGGTGCGGGTACAGGAGGGGATATTAATATCACTACTGGCTCATTTTTCTTGAACAACGGCGCTCAATTAGCTTCTAGTACTTTTGGACGAGGGGATGCAGGAAATGTGTTTATTAGTGCTTCTGGTTCTGTTTCAATTTCAGGAAATAATACTGGCATCCTCAGTGACGTGGAGTCAAAAAGTGAGGGTAATGGTGCCAATATCAACATTAAGGCCGCTTCACTCTCCATTAGTGATGGCGCTCAACTAGTAACCTCTGTTAAAAATAATGATGACAATTCTGTCGGACAGCCATTCAACCAGGGAAATGCAGGCAATGTTAATATCGATGTCACGGGTGCAGTTGCGATCGCTGGAATCAGAGAAGGAAAGGCAAGTGGAATTAGAAGCAACTTAGGAAGAAGAACAGTTGGTAAAGGAGGAAACATTACTATATCCTCTGGCTCGTTATCTGTAACGGATGATGCCAGAATTTCGACTAGTACCTTTGGAGAAGGAAATGCAGGTAATATCTTCATACAAGCCAAGGATTCTGCGTCTTTTTCAAATGGTTTTATATTTAGTTCTGTAGAAGAAGAGGGATTGGGTAAGGGGGGAGAAATTAATGTTACATCTCACTCTCTCTCCTTAACGAATGGCGCTCAATTTGTTGCCACTAGCCGTGGAGCTTTTGCTGGTGTAGAAATTACTTCTCCTGGAAATCCTTCCATAGATTTTTTTAAATTTAGTACCAATTCTATTAAAGCTGGAAATATCCAAATTAACGCAACTGATGGTGTTAATATTTCTGGTTTTAATCCAATCACTGGCAATTCCAGTGGATTATTTACATATACTGTAACTATAGGTAACAGTGGCAATATCACTGTAAATACTGATGTTTTTCGAATATCTGATAGTGCTTTATTAGACGCAAGAACTTATAATTTTGGTGATGGTGGAAATATTACAGTCAATGCACGAATAGTGGAGGCTAGTAATGGGGGGCAACTTATTACAACTACTACAGGAGGTGGTAATGCAGGTAAGATTATAGTCAATGCTAAAGACCAAGTAATTGTTTCAGATACCTACATAAATCCTGAGAATACAGAAGCTCAACTTCTTAAAAGGTTTCCCGAAGATGATGCTAATAGTGGTTTCTTTGTTCGTTCTTCAGGCTTTGGTGTTGCAGGTGATATTGAAGTTAACTCGCCCAAAGTTACTTTAGATAAACAGGGAAGATTCATCGCTGAATCAGCATCAGGCAATGGGGGTAATATTAAGCTGGGAATTAGGGATTTACTTCTCATGCGACGTGGTGGTCAAATCTCCACCAACGCAGGTACGGCACAAGCTGGTGGCAATGGCGGTAACATCAATATCAATTCAAAATTTATCATCGCCATTCCCAAAGAAAACAGCGACATTAGCGCCAATGCTTTTGAAGGGCGTGGTGGAAATGTCGAAATTAACTCGCAAGGTATCTTCGGTATCGAAGCGCGTCCAAAGCCAACTGAAAAAAGCGATATTACTGCCAGTTCCGAATTAGGTGTTTCAGGTGCGATCAACATTAACGTACCTGATACCAGTTCCATCCAAAACAGCTTCACCGAATTACCTCCAGTCATCGACGCTAACGCACTCATTGCCAATAGTTGCATTTCACGCGGCACAAAGCGACAAGAAAACTCTTTTACCATCACAGGTTCTGGTGCCTTGACTACTAATCGTCCTGGGGTTTTGGTTTCTAACTACATAACTGGTGAAGTGAGAGGTGTCGAAACTACATACCGTCCCTGGAAGAAAGGCGATCCGATTATCGAACCGCAAGGTCTATATCGGCTGAATAATGGGCAGTTGCTATTGAGTCGAGAATGTTCTTAGTTTTGGATCAAGTCGAGCTAAAATCATGACGGGAAGAAGCCCATAACTCCTAAATATGTGTCTCTATGCAAGATGCATACATGGTTCACACAGATGATAAAAATTACAAGTTTTAACAGTGCCGGTAAACTGACCGCTCTTTTGTGTTTGATAACTCTCTTACTCACGCCTTGTGTGATTATAAATGCAGGAGAACGTGGTGTATTAATGAAATTTGGCGAAGTACAAAACCAGATATTAGGAGAAGGACTTCACTTAATTATTCCTGTAGTCAATACTGTGAAAAAGTTGAGTATTAGAGTCCAAAAACAGGAAATTTCTGCTGAGGCTTCTTCCAAAGATTTACAAAATGTTTTTGCCGATGTAGCTCTCAATTGGCATATTATTCCCCAGGAAACAAATGTCATTTTTCAGGAAATTGGAGATGAACAAAATGTAGTTATTCGGATTATTAGCCCAGCCGTTGAAGAAGTACTAAAAGCGGTAATAGCAAAGTATACTGCTGAAGAAATTATTACTAAACGAGGAGAAGTGAAGAGTGGAGTAGATGATGCCTTGTCCACAAGATTGGGTAGCTATCACGTTGCAGTTGATGATATTTCTCTAGTTCATGTCCATTTTTCAGAACGATTTGATGAGGCGGTGGAGGCGAAGCAGATTGCTGAACAAGAAGCAAAACGAGCAGAATTTATCGCATTGAAAGCAACAAAAGAGGCTGAAGCAAAAGTGAATTTAGCCAAAGGAGAGGCTGAGACGCACAGATTATTACGTGATGGTTTAACTCCAGAAATTCTGCAAAGGCAAGCACTAGAAAAATGGAATGGTAAGTTGCCATTAATTGTAAGTAAGGAGGCTCCAAAATTATTGAATTTAAGTGAATTTTTAAAATTTGATGAGAATTGATCTTCTTGTTCGCTGATTTACTCTCCATTAACAGACTCAAAACCCCGATGTTTTGAAATAGTATGGACGTATAGAGGTGCGCCCATACTATCGATTCCTTTGGAGAAAGGATGATCAACTAAATTAACTGTTGGAGAATAAAATGGGAGAATCGAGAATCTTCAACTGGATCAATAGCATAATCAACAGTGTATAAACTGTTGAAGAAATTAGACCTGTGAATAATTCTTTTTTGAGGTTATGCTCTTGAGGTTCTTTTTGAAAAATGTCCTTAGAACCGAATTGCATCAAGAGAATTCCCACAATATTAGAGAGCCAATATCCGATAATTGAACAAGGTAGAAGCAATTTTGGGGAAAGTAAACTACATGCATACCCAAAACCATAAGCTATTGGCAGATTGAATAGTAGGTCATTCCACCAACATAGTGGTGATAGTAAATATCCTAGTACCAGAAAAAATCCACCTCTGAGTTTTTTGAAAATGTCTTTTTTGAATTTTACTGGAGTAGACTGTTGTAATTGCTCTAGTGCTGTGTCTCTTGTTACATTCAACTCTTGACTAACGTTTTGGACGCTTTCCATAAAAACCCACTATTCCTATCGTCTTAGTGCAGTTTAATATATAAACTAAATTAACGTCTAGTACACGAGTGATAACATTTTGGCTTTTTGATGCTGAAGGTTTTACCACAGAATAGTTTCAGCAAAATTGAGGTTTAAATCAGCTGCCACTTAAAAACATCTGATTTATATCTAGAGACATATCAGTTAGGTCGCTGCTTACAAAATATGGGTTTTTGTTTCGGTATCTGAGCAAAACAGAAACAATTTATACACAATTTAGACAATTAAGGCTATTTGTCGCTCAACAAGTCTTAAAGTCTAAATATCCCTTTCTAAATCATAGCATACTATGAATTCCAAGACCGATACTGTAATAGCCAGAGCCTTATTAGTTTGGGGTGGATGTTGAGTTGTAAAATTTTTATGTTTTTGCATTTAGCAGAAGCAGAAATTTTAACTAATAATAGCTACAATAAAAGTGCTGAGGCATCTTAATCGAAAAATGACAGATTTAACTCCAAATAGCACCTTTCTAATAGCAGGAATTGTTTTTATAACGATTGCTGTAATTGGACAATCTAAATTAGCTTTTATTGAAATCAATCCTGGTTGTTTTGGGAGAATTTTGGCTTTATTTATTGGTGTTTCTAGCCTATTATATGCTTTAGGAATACTAAACTTTTCAGCCGAAAATCTGGACTTATTAAGAAATTCTCTGACAGAACAAATAAAACAGAGAATCAGTCAAATTAATGAGATTTTACAAGGCTCGTAAAAAATCCAATTAGCTATTGCTTTACCTTTGCCAAAACTGTCGTAGAATCTCCCCTGGCTTTCTATCCCAGGTGTCGATATGCTTGTATATAAAATTATCTTGATTGAGTTTATATGTCGAATAGCCATTGAAAAGTAACCCTGCTTTCCAGGGAACGCGCAACACCCCCCTCACTGTCCATTTTGCTAAAATCGTATCTTCATCTGACTGATAAATCTCATGTACATCAAAGAAAATTCGGGTAAAAAAGAGCCGAGCGTGAAATCGTAAAGTCCAAAATATAATGCGATAGTTAAATTTGTATTTGAATGTATTCACGGGGTCTTTAAAATAGATATCCTGTGTATAAATGTCATAAGAAATATCTTTTTCAAAAAGTGTCGGTAAATCTTCTTTTAAAGTATTAATTACCTTTTCCACTGACAATTTATATTCCACGCGCCTTTTTCCTTAAAAAATCTTTTTTAACAAATTTTCCATTCCTGACCAAATAGAAGATGTCGTCTTGTGACTCACACCACCTGCACTCAAATCTGACAATGTGGGAAATGATGCAAACTTAGCATAAGGCCCATTTCGCAAAACTTTAGCAAGGGCATTGTTATTCTCGCGCAAACCTTCGTAAAAAAAGAATACCTCTCCTTGAATGCCAAGTTGACGATTGTATTCAATTACCTGCACCAGATATTCTGGACTAATACAGTAAGAGCCAAGCTTCATCAATATTCCTGGTGCTAACTTGGGCAGTGTTGTATCTGTAAACTGTTGGTTTACTAGTTTATCAACGATCGCCTGATAACTCCTAAAGTCACGGCGATAAATCTGCGGCTGAATCATATCAACGATTCCCCGCTTCAGCCATGCGGGTGAGTCTTGCAGATATTCCTGGAATGCCCAATCATAAATATTAGGTGCGATCGCTACTAATAAATTAGGATTCACCGCTTTCACCTTCCAGTAGAGATGCGCCAAAAACTCACTGAGAATATCTGCACGCCACTGTAACCATTGCTTATCCTTGTGGTTCTGTGGTGGATTGCGATCGAATTCCTGGCGATAACGGTTGACAGTTACCCGATCGTAGCCACCTTCAGAGGGTAATGCAGGGAAGCGATCATCTCCTTGAATACCATCCACATCATAATTATTCGCAACTTCCAGCACTAAGTTTAAGAAGAATTCCTGCACCTGTGGATCGAGTGCATTCAACCACT
This sequence comes from Nostoc sp. DedQUE07, assembly GCF_034530975.2. Classification (NCBI taxonomy): domain Bacteria; kingdom Bacillati; phylum Cyanobacteriota; class Cyanophyceae; order Nostocales; family Nostocaceae; genus Nostoc; species Nostoc sp. DedQUE07. The sequence goes on from NZ_JAVRCC020000016.1 coordinate 8,023, forward strand.
CAAAGCCGTTTTTCTTCAGTAAGTTACCCTTATAATCACGCGCAGCCCATTCCGGTTTTTTTTGTAAAAGTACACTACCATTCAAATTGTAGGAACTGGCAAAACCGTATTCAAACCAAGGAATGACTTTCAATCCGACTCGCCGCGCCTCAACTATCACCTCTTCTAAAGGGTCGCGGTCTACAGACATCGGGTCAATTTCGACTCCAAATGTCTGCTGCATTGTTTGACTGGGATACAGAGTTACTGCTTTGTTCCAAACAACGGGAAACACCACATTAAATCCCGTTTCGGCCAGGAAATCCATCGCCTCAGCAATGCGTTCCTTCGATCTAAGAACTTGACTATCAGTAGTAGTCAACCAAATACCACGAGTTTCTATTATTGCCATTTCTTTGAAGAAGAATTCAGGAGTCACAATGGGCTAAACGCCCCGCTACCGCTAACAGGAGTCAGAAGCAATTAGTGGGTCAAATTTTCTTGTTTTGTAGGGGTTTTAAACCCGATTATTCGTCCGCCAATCGTACAGAATTAATTTTGAATTCTGACTCCTAATTCCTGAATTCTGTTTGATTGAAATTCTCGACACTGCACCATCTAAACACTGACTAGTCGACGATACCGCGCTTGTATTATTGTGTAAATCCCATAGGCAACTAAACCTAGTGCCACAATACCCAAAAGCCATGCTCCGTTAGGCTGTTGTGCTAGCGTCTGTAATACTTCATCCAAACCTTCTGCGGTAGCGGCGTTCGATTGCCTTGCAGCTTCAATTAAAAACCAACCGATAATGCAAAATACGATACCCCGTGCCGCTAAACCAAATCTGGAAATTCTCATTACCCATTGGGCTTGTGTGTTGCTTAATTCAGTTAAATTGAGTTCTTTACGAAATTTGCCACTAAAAGCTTGATAAAACTGATAGAAACCTAGAGCAATTACAAACACCCCCACAGTTCCAACTAACCATTGGCCAAAGGGTTGAGAAAGCAAACGTGCTGTCGAATCTTCAGTAGAATCACTACTATTTTTACCACTGCCTGTACCCATAACGATTTGCACAGCACTTAAGGCTAAACTTGCATAAATCAAGCCATTAACTGCGTAACCAATTCGTATTGCTAAACCTTTGGCATCATTACCTTTATTTTCTGGGTCTTTAATTGCCTGTACAAAACGCCAGATTACGTATCCAATCAAGCCAATTGCAACTAGAGTCAGCAAAAATTGACCAAATGGCTGGTTGACGATTGTTTGGAGAGCGCCTTGCGTATCAGTTGTTTTACCACCCCTGCCAAAAGCTGTCTGTGCTGCCAGTAGTCCAACTATACCGTAAACTACTCCCTTAGAAATATAGCCAAATCGTCCCAGTCGCTCAACCCACAATGAAGGATGGTTTGTCAACTGTTGTGTCATGGTAGTTGGGAAGAATTATATCTACCTTTTACCAAAATTTGCCCACGATTCACATCTACCTCAAGACAAATTGTCTAATATTTGTGCAAAAAATCACTATCGGAATACTGTCTTTCAATAGATGTGAGACCGATCAAAATAATATTAAACTTGCTAAGTACAGTATTAGTATTTAGTATTTTTTAATGCTGAATTTGGATTAATTATGTCTCTAATAGAAAGTTCTTGGAAACACGAATATATAATTACCAATCGGGTAAAACTACACTACGTTACCCAAGGTGAAGGCCCTTTAATGTTGATGTTGCATGGGTTTCCTGAGTTTTGGTATTCTTGGCGGCATCAAATACCAGAATTTGCCCAAAATTTTAAAGTCGTTGCCCTTGACTTGCGTGGCTACAACGATAGTGATAAACCAAATGAGCAATCAGCTTATGTCATGGATGATTTTATCAAAGATGTTGAGGGAGTAATTAAAGGATTAGGATCTCAAAAATGTGTATTAGTTGGACATGATTGGGGTGGTGCGATCGCTTGGAATTTCGCATACACTCACCCCGAAATGTTAGAACAATTAATTATTCTTAACCTGCCTCATCCTGCTAAATTTGCCCAAGGGTTACGCACTCCTCAACAGTTGCTACGTAGCAACTACGTATTTTTCTTTCAACTACCGTGGATACCAGAATTACTTTTACAGTCTTCAGACTATCAAGCTATTGAAACAACTTTTAAAAATTTGGCAGTTAACAAGAGTGCTTTCAGTAAAGCGGATATTGACGCTTATAAAAATGCTGCTGCAAAACGCGGTGCCCTCACAGCAATGTTGAACTACTACCGCAATATTTTTCAACAAAGAATGCTAAATCCAAATTGGGGCGTTCTGGAAGTGCCAACACTGATGATTTGGGGAGAAAATGACCCTGCACTTGGCAAGGAACTAACCTACGACACCGCAGCTTATGTCAGGGATTTTCAAATCAAGTACATTCCTAATTGTGGCCATTGGGTGCAGCAAGAACAGCCGGAATTAGTTAATCAGTATATGCGAGAATTTCTGAGGACTTAAGCTAAACTATCAATTGATAAATAAAGTATAAATACTCATAAAATTAGCTATAGCGGATAGCGCCAGCTTTTAATTTTTAAAGATTTAATAGTAATTTAAGAGGGGACGTTTTTGAGGAATTATTCGGTAAAAATTGCCAAAAAGTCAGAATTAATGGCATTTTTGACATCACTTTTATCTGAGTTTCAGATCGCAACTACCTTGTCAGGAGATAGATTGTCACAAGAGAGATTGACCTCACGAAGTTTAGTGAGATAATAGAGTTGTGAGGGACAGAACGGACGCAAACTTGATTATTAAGGGGGAAATTATGAAACTCCAGCTATTAGCGGCCATGGCCTTAGCAACACCCCTATTTTTCGCTAGCTCGGTTAGAGCCGAGAATCCACAGGATTTACAAAAGCTGCTTTCAACTGGGGAATGTGTTAGGTGCGAACTATCAGGAGCTAACCTCAGTGGCGCTCATTTAATTGGTGCTGACTTGAGAGGCTCGAAGCTCCAAGGAGCTAACCTTGTAGGAGCTAACCTCGAAGGTGCTGACTTAACTGGTGCAAACTTGGCAGGTGCTAACCTAACATCTGCTTATGTAACCAATGTGAATTTAAAGCAAGTCAATCTCAACGGAGTAAATTTTACTGGCGCTACTATTCACGATTCTAATGTGTATCAAGCATCAATGAACAATCTAAATCTTACTGATGCGGAAATATTTAACACTGGAATCGGGATTGGTGGTGAAGACGCTGAAATTCCCGATTGGAAATAGCCCAACTGACTACACAGCTAAAAATCAATACAACATAGGTTTTGGTGGGTTTTAAATCAAATAAACGACTTTTTTGCCAGAATTGTCCTTAAAACCTGCCTCTACAGAAATATTAATAAAAATGAAATTCCCTTTGCGTTGTAATTACTTTACTATGGCAAAAGCAGAGGGGATTTCTTTTTGCGATCGCACTGATATCCACACAAAAAAGTGCAATTAAAATCTAAAAATCTTCACTATTTCCCATTAAAGAAAGGACTTTACTCCTCCCTCTCCTTACGGAGACGCAACGCGTTCGCCTTTTAGGGGAGGGAGAGGTCTGTCGAACTCACGTTAATTGAAAATCAGGGTTTCGGCTATTACTTGTGTAAGTTGTATCTGGCACAAAGAAGGTTTTTTCGCTAGATGCAGCCGGACACTATTGATTTGGCACGATTTTTGCACAAAAGGATTGTGACCGCTCCATAGCTGACAAAATATCACTAAAGACTTATGCAACAACAGCGAAGACCGAGTAAGAAGAGTTTGCGATCGCTTGATTACTTGAATGTGTTTCTCGCAGATGTGCGCGATGGTGTTGGGCCATATCTGAGCATTTACCTGAAAGCCTCAGCAAATTGGAACCCGGCTCAAATTGGATTGGCGATGTCAGCTTCGGCAATTGCCACAGTTATTGCCCAAACACCAGCTGGTGCATTGGTTGACAGGCTACGTCAAAAACGAATGTTGATTGTACTGGCGGCTGTGTTTGTTTCTATCGGCTGTATTGCTATGGGCTTGTTCCCCAATTTGCCTGTTGTCATTGGCTCTCAGATTATGATTGGGATTGCAGCAGCAATTTTCCCACCTGCGATTACTGCTATTACTCTGGGACTCGTAGGACATGAGAGATTAGATAGGCGCGTAGGTCGTAATGAAACATTTAACCATACAGGAAATCTGCTAGCTGCTATTCTCGCTGGTTTAGTAGGTTACTTTATTGCCCGCAAGGCAATATTTTTCTTGGTTGCAGCTATGGCTGTGGGCAGTATTATTTCAGTGAGGATGATTCGCGAAAGAGAGATTGACCACGAACTAGCGCGTGGAGATGGTGAAGAGAGAGAGGAGGAAGATAATCAAAAACATCAGCAGGGCTATGAAGGCATATTGCAATTATTGAGCGATCGCCAAATCTTATTCTTTACTATTGCAGTAGTTCTGTTTCACTTTGCCAATGCTGCTATGTTACCGCTAGTTGGTCAAGAATTAGCACAGGGTAAAGGCACAAGTGACACAGTTTATATGTCTGCTTGTATCATTGTCGCTCAGTTAGTGATGATTCCAGTGTCTAACTTGGCTGGGCGTTTTGCACATACAGCCCGAAAACCCATATTTTTGCTGGGTTTTGCCGTCTTACCGATTCGAGGAGTGCTGTATACGTTTTCGGGCAATCCCTATTTTCTCGTTTCTGTGCAAATTCTGGATGGTATTGCAGGCGGGATTTTTGGTGTGCTTTCCGTGTTAATGGTAGCTGATTTGACTAAAGGCACGGGACGCTTTAATGTTACCCAAGGAATGCTCAATACTGCTATTGGCATTGGTGCGGGTTTGAGCAACGTGCTGGCTGGATTTGTGGTTAAAAGTGCTGGTTACAATGTTGGTTTTTTGATTTTAGCAGCGATCGCAGTTGTGGCTTTAGCAGTTTTTTGGTTCTGTGTACCTGAAACAAAAACAGGAGTTAATAGAAAAGCATCACCTCAAACCGCTTAGGGCAGTCATTAATTATTAATCATTAGTCATTAGTCATTAGTCACTTGTACTGAGCGTAGTCGAAGTATTAGTCGTTAGTTATTAGTCCAAAATAAACCCGTTCACTCCTTAACATGGTTTGAATTAGTCCCATAAAAGACAAAGTTTTTCCACCCACAAGAGGCGAGGTATGCACTAAAATCCAATGACCAATGACAAATGACAAATGACCAATGACTACTTAATCAAAAGCATCTAGCAAAATCATGATTGTTTTCAGATACATCATCATTGGACTGACTTATATCGGTTTGGGTTTAGGATATCTCCCTGGTTTGCGGATGAACCGAGCCAGTATTGCTTTAGTTGGTGCATCTTTGCTGATGGCATTCGGGGTATTAGACCTCAAAGAAGCATGGCAAGCAATAGACTATAAAACGCTGATTTTCCTGTTTGGCATGATGGTAATCAGCACAAACTTAGCTTACGCTGGTTTTTTCCAATTAACCCTTGATACAGTTACACACTTCACCCGCAGCCCTTTAGGTTTGCTAATTGTTTTAACTTTCGGCAGTGGGATTCTCTCCGCTTTTTTTCTGAATGATACCATCGCTCTAATTTTGACTCCTTTGGTTCTCGGTTTAACTCAAACTTTGAACCTCAATCCAATTCCTTACTTACTTGCTTTGGCGGGAGCAACTAATCTAGGCTCAGTAGCTACCTTAAGTGGCAATCCACAAAATATTTTGATTGGTTCCTTCTCTGGGATCAGCTATCTTGATTTTGCGAAAGCATTGACTCCCATCGCATTAGTAAGTTTGTTAATCCAAATTGGGTTATTGTGGTGGCTTTATCCTGATGTTCGTTCTACTAAATCTTGTTTGAGTGTAACCCCCGTGCGTTACCGCATATTTAAACCGTTGCTTACTAAAAGCCTATTGATAACCGGAGGATTATTAATTGCATTTTTAATTGGGATACCTCCAGCCCAAGCAACACTTGTAGCTGCTGGTTTACTGTTCATTACTAGGCGAATCAAACCGCAACGAGTTTTAAATAAAGTTGATTGGGATTTACTGGTGATGTTTTCTGGGCTATTTGTTGTGACTGCTGGAGTAGAAAAATTAGGAATATTGAATTTGTTTAGTGGTTTAGTTTATACTCCCCTGAATATATTAGGAATTACTGCTCTCCTGTCAAATTTAGTTTCTAATGTTCCAGCAGTATTATTACTACAACATTTAATTCCCCATCCAGACACAAGAACCTGGTTATTATTAGCAGCAGGATCTACCTTAGCTGGTAATTTAACTTTGTTAGGTTCAGTTGCTAATTTAATTGTTGCTGAGGCTGTTGCAAAACTTGGTTATCAGTTGTCATTCTGGGAACATCTGCGTTTTGGTCTACCGCTAACTGTCGTGACTCTCATCCTGGCTTATTTTTGGATTTAGTTATTTGTCATTGGTCATTTGTCAACAATCAAACTTAAAATTTCAGGCTCAAAGGTGCAACGTTCAGGTTCAAAGGTGCAACTTCGAGGCTCAAAGGTTCAATGTTCAGGTTCAAAGACGCAACTTCCAGGCTCAAAGGTGCAACGTTCAGGTTCAAAGGTGCAACTTCCAGGCTCAAAGGCTCAATGTTCGCCTTCAAAGGCGCAACTTTCAGGTTCAAAGGCGCAACGTTCAGGCTCAAAGGCGCAACGTTCAGGCTCAAAGGCGCAACGTTCAGGTTCCAAGGCTCAACTTTGATATTTCAAGAGACTTCCTTGCTTCCTGCTCTTGCTTCCCATCTTTTTATCAGTCAACTTGCGCTGATGTGATGACTTTATTCCGGCAATTTTACGGTATTTTGTGACTGTTCTGCGAGTAATTGGCAGAGAAAATTGGATTTTCAAAAGCTGGGCTAATTGCTCATCAGTATAAGGATTGGGGGGTGATTCTTCTGCAATTAACTGTAATAGCATCTGTTGGATTTGTTGAGGAGTACGTCCGCCTACTCCGACAGGAACACATAGTGAATGCAACGGAATTATCCGACTGTGTTGATTGCAAACTAATATATACCGTCCCCGCACAATCCGGCTGACTGTAGAGTTACTAAGTCCCACCGATTGAGCTACTAATTGCTGAGGAGTAGATACTAAGTCTAATTTATCCCGACTCTGCAAAAAAGCTTGCTGTCGCTCAACTAAAAATTTCCCAACTTTGAGCAGATTTTCTTGCCATTGTTGCAAAGCTGTGAGTAAATTTCTAGCTTTTTGTAATAATGCTTCTAGTTGTTGGGTATCTCGCCTTGCTTTTGGTGATTCCTGCAAAAGCTTAATGGCTTCGGAATTCAGACAAAAACGTTGTTTGACTTCATAAGCTAAAGAAATTTGCCAACTTCCAGCTATTAGCTCAACTTTTAAATCGGGGGTGACGATGGGAGCATTACTACCACCGAAGTTTCTGGCAGGACGGGGTTCTAACTCTTGAATCTCATGAATAGCATCAGTTATTTTATCAATGTCAACATTAATATTTTGGTTCAGTTTTTGTAATAGTACTTGATAATTTTGCTTTGACTCGGAAGTATTGCCAATACAATTTGCTATGTCTTCTAAATAATTTTTAACTAGTAAAAAAGCTAGACTTTCAGGCTGGTTTGTGAGTTGTATTAACAGACATTCTTGCAGGGTTCGCGTACCAATTCCAGGTGGATCTAAACTTTGGAGGAGAGGAATAACAGCCTCTAGTTCTTTTGTACTCCAGATACTACCATTTGCCCAAACTTCTGGAGTTTCTTCTAAGTAACCTGAGTTTGATAACCACTGAGTTAGATAGGTTAAGGCTTTACGTTGTCTTGACGGGATTGACAAAACTGATATTTGTCCAAGAAGATGCTCGCTTAAACTTAATTCCTGGGCGATGGGACTATACCAATTAGGTAGAATATCATCTAAAAGTGCTTCGTTGGTATGGAAATCAGAATTTTCTATTATAAATGGATTGTGTTTACATTCTTCTCGAAGATGGTCGAATATTCGTTTACCATCCCACGGCAAAAAGCGAACTAAATACTGTAGAGTTGGGTAAATAACAGTTTGAGTTTCTAGATGTGTTTCTAATGTAGATGCTGAGTTTAAGGAATTCATTAGTTAGGAGTTAAGAGTTAGGAGTTAGAAGTTAGGAGTTAAGAGTTAAGAGTTTGATCTCGTTCCCATGCTCTGCATGGGAATGCTCATCTATAGGCTCTGCCTATAGTCCAAGGAGGCGCTTGGCAGAGCCAAGGAACGAGAAGTTAAACGAGAAGTTGAAAGTTTTTGCTATAAATTCCATTGTTTCTTTTTTTGTTCAAAGCTTTCGACAGAAATTCCTAATGCTTTGTGGGGTTCTTGGGGATAAAGTGCTAAAGCATGGCGGATAAAGTTTATTTCTAATTGAGCGATCGCTTGTTCTAAATTTAAATTCATCTGATATTCTCGATTAAAAATGAGATGCTCTGGAAGAATGGTTCTTCCTCCAGAAAAAACTGCTGCTCTCTCTAAAGTATTTTGTAGTTCTCGCACATTTCCGGGCCAAGCGTAATCTCTAAGTTTTTCTAGGGCGGTAGAGGTAATTGCTAAATTTTTAATTCCGTTTCTGAGAGCAATAGAACTTAAAAAATGTTGAGTAAGTTGTTCTAAATCTTCGGGGCGATCGCGCAAAGGTGGCAGTTCAATTCGTACTACATTAAAACGATAGTAAAGGTCTTCTCGAAACTGATTCAGGCGTACCAATTGTTCTAAATTCCGATTGGTGGCAGCTAAAATGCGGACATCTACAGTTTTGGTTTGGTTACTACCCAAGCGCTCGAAGGATTTATCTTGTAATACTCGCAACAATTTCCCTTGAATGATTTGGCTCAATTCTCCAACTTCATCCAGAAAAATTGTACCGCCATTAGCTTGTTCAAAGCGACCTATTCGCAAGTGATTCGCTCCAGTGAAGGCTCCTTTTTCGTGACCAAATAATTCTGCTTCTAATAAATGTTCTGGGAGGGCTGCACAGTTAACTTTTACTAAAGGGCCGCGACTGCGAGGGCTAGCATTATGTAGTGTGGAAGCGACCAACTCTTTGCCTGTACCTGATTCGCCGACAATCAAAACTGTGGTGTTTCCTTGTGCAAGTCTACCAATGAGTTTAAAAACTTCTGCCATTTTAGGCGATCGCCCCAACAGTTCTTCTGGTTGTCCGAGATTTTGAATATTTGCTTCACCAATTTGCTCGGTGGATGCTTGGGAATGAGCTAAAGCTTTTTGCGCTAAGTTGACTAAATCTTCTAAATCGAAGGGTTTAGTTAAATAATCATAAGCTCCCAACTGCATAGCTTCAATGGCTGTACGACTTGTTCCATAAGCTGTCATCACAATTACTGGCACTTCAAACAACGTTTTGCTACCTAAAGCTTTTAAAACAGCATTACCCTGAGTTTTGGGCATTTTTAAATCTAGAAATACCAAGTCAGGACGAGATGTGATATCTTGTTGAATCATCTTCAGTCCTTGTTCTCCGTCTCCTGCTTCTACTACGTCGTGGCCTTCATCTTTTAAAATCTGCGCCATCGCTTGACGCAAAGCTTTTTCATCATCAATAATCAAAATTTTAGCCATCGTTGTGATTCTTCGGTAAGTAAACGCTAAAAACGGTGCAACCCGGTTGAGATTTGAAATCAATATGCCCTCCGTGGCGGGTGACAATCTCGTGGCTAATCGCTAAACCTAAACCTGTTCCTTGGGGTTTTGTAGAATAAAAAGGATCGAAAATGCGATCGCGTTCTTCTGGTGCTAAACCTGCACCATTATCTTTTACCCAAGTCACTAAGTAGTCTTGCTCTTGGCTGACACCAACCTCAACTTCGCTTTCTGGTGGACTTGCTTGGATGGCATTTAAGATTAAGTTAACCATCACCTGTCCTAACTCTCGGCGGCGTAGTGGTACTTGGGGCAAAGGTTCAGCAGAGCGATAAAAAAGTGTTACTCCCTGTTCTTCGGCTTTGAGACGTAATAGAGAAACTGATTCAAAAGCGATCGCTTCTAGGGAAGTTGTTACCATTTCTTCTTGCTGATTTTGGTCAAAATACAATAGCCGTCGCACCAACATCTCTAAACGGTCTACTTGTTCTAGTAAACTAGCGATCGGTAAAGTCGTAATTCCCTGCTTTTTTAATTGCCGTTCTGTATATTGCAAATTTAGACGCATACTAGCTAAGGGATTGCGGACTTCATGAGCTACCCCCGCTACCAGTTGTCCCAGAGAAGCCAAGCGCTCAACTCGGTGCAAGCGCTGCTCTAACTCTTGGCGATGGTATTGCATACTATTAATTGCAGTTCCCAACAGTCCCATTTCTGCGGGTAGCGGCGGAATTAGCGAAGCTTTATCCTCTTCCATTGCCTTAATACTTTGCTGGAGTCGCTGCACTCCCCACTGAAGTTGTAAGGCAATATAAAAAGTCCAAACTCCTACAACTAAAATTCCTAAAACTACGAAAACACTTAAAACGTTTTGATTCCTATCTTCTAGATGAGGCATACGTTTCATCGTCCACACTGCTCCCCACAGAGGTAGAGGATCAGCACGCAATACCAAAATATCAAGACCAGGGTGCAGTACTAGTTCTTGGGGTAAACCTTGGCTTGTCGCTCTCCGAGTCAATTGCAAAATTGTGTCTCGTTCAGCAGGAGGAATATCTTTTTTGGGGACAGGGCCCCCGTGGGTAGGATAGGCATAGCCTAAAAGCTGGTCTTGTTGCAGCAGATAAAATCCGCCTTCTACCCTTGGGAAAACAGTTAGGGCATCGTTTGAAAGTTCCGCCAACGGCTTACCTGGCTTTGGTGTTTGCCCAATATTTGATTCCCAAAACAGCTTAATTAATCTGGTGTTGGCAAAAGCTAATTCTCTCTGATTTCTGGCAACAACAGCACCTTCTAAACTTTCAAATAGTTGTACCACTAACCATAAAGCAGCTCCACTTAAACCTAAAAAAAGGATGCTGAGGATTGTTAGCTGTCGCCGGAGTGTCCAACGTTGAGATAACACAATAGGTTGCATGGAATAAGGGTTAGAACTTCTAGAAGTGCAAGAACTATAGCGGTTCTCGTTTGGATGCAGTACCCGTTGACCCCACCCCCAACGCCTCCCTGCAAGCGGGGAGGGGAGACAAAGCGTAGCTTTGGCGGGGTGGGGTTCCGAGTGCATTACAACGAAGTGCAAAAACTATGCCAAATTTCAGTTGCTCATTTTTCATCCTGCCTTACTAGCTAACGAGTGTCTTGTATCTATGGCACGAGTTTTGCACTCTTACAGTTCTAGTTAGCAATTAAATTGAATTAAAGCAGATGAATAACTCTAAAGTTCGCATTCCAAAAGAAATTGCTGCCGATGTTTTCGCTCAAGCAGCTCAGTTGTATGCCCAAGAAAATCAGGATTATTCTTTAGAAGAAATTATGCAGGCTGGAGCAGAAGTACAAATTCCTCCAGAGATGATTCAACAAGCAATACAGCAGATTCAAGCCAAGCAAATCCGAGAGCGCGATCGCCAACGCAAGTTAAAGTTAATTTTAACTAGTGGCGGCATTGGAGCCGCGATCGCACTTTTCGGTTTTTGGACGTACAATACTGTTGCTAGTAATGCTACACCAAGCGGGCGATCGCTAGAAGCTAATCTCCCAAGTGCCAATTTAGCCAATGCTAATCCTCTAGATATTCCCCCAGCACCCCCACCAGAATTACCCTCCACAGCCGGAACCACTTTCAATGGAGAGGTAAAACAGTATCTTCTCAACCCTGAAGGTAAGGTGGATGGGCTATTACTTAATAACGGGCTACAGGTGAAATTTCCTCCCCAGATGGCGGACAGTTTGGTGCGGATAATTACCCCAAACACGAAAGTGAGCATTTTTGGCGATCCTGGCTTTTCCACTCGCTTTGGACAGGAAGTAAGAGCCAAAAGCATTACCAATTCTCAAACTGGACAGACTTTAGTCGAACAACCTCCCACAATCGCCCCCCAACCACCCAGCTTGAGCAACTACAGTACCTTATCTGCACAGGGAACTGCTCAGAATTGGTTGGTGGGACATCGAGGAGAAATTAACGGCGTTATTATTTCTAATGGCACTATTGTCAAGTTCCCGCCCCATGTAGGCGAACAGCTAACCAGTATGGCAAACATCAAAAACACAATTCAAGCCAAAGGATTCGGCACTCGCAATCGTTACGGTCAGATTTTAGAAGCTACAGCATTGTCAGTTAATGGGCAATCTGTATCTTTGCAACCAAAAGCCATCATCGATCCGTAATACCATTAACGAAAATCTTTGCAACAGATGAATCTGCTGTCGGGGCATTTAGCTTAACAAAGTAGTAGTTTTATATCATGTCCGCCTAATTAGTTTTGCTTCCCGAATATATGCAGAAAGCCCAAAAGCCCCTCTTTTCTGCACCTGAACCTCCTCTGCTCCCTGCTCCCTGCCCCCTTGCAGTCTTAATGATAAGTCTTTTACCAGACACGATATTATAGCAACAGTCAAGGTGGTTAGGACATCAACAGACGATAAAACTTAGACACAAAAAGGCTTTTCACCCAGTCCCCAGTCCCCAGTCCCCAGTCCCTTGCTATATTTGTGGATATTCAAGTGGCTAGCAAAAAATGAGGGTATTGCTAACTTGTTAAGTTGCCAATACCCTCACGTAGATAAACTAAGTTTTTGTAGTAGCCTATAAGTCTAAGTTACTGCCTGAGCAACTACTGCCGAAAGTGACTCATTTGCTGCTTGCTTCAACAATTCGGCTTTATCGGTCTGTTCCCAAGGCAAGTCTAAATCAGCCCGCCCAAAATGACCGTAAGCCGCGACGTCCTGATAAAAACGTCCGCCTCGTTCACTTGGTAAGTTCCGTAAGTTGAAGGTATGGATAATCCCTGCTGGACGGAGTTCAAAGTGCTTGTTGATTAATTCCAGTAAGGTTTCTTCATCCACTTTGCCAGTACCAAAAGTATCCACTAGAATGCTTGTAGGCCGCGCTACACCTATAGCATAAGATAGCTGGATTTCAACTTTTTCTGCTAACCCAGCAGCGACAATATTTTTCGCTACATAACGAGCCGCATAAGCAGCAGAACGGTCTACCTTCGTGGGGTCTTTGCCAGAAAAAGCGCCACCACCATGTCGTGAATAGCCACCGTAGGTATCAACGATTATTTTTCGTCCTGTCAGACCAGAGTCTCCTTGAGGACCACCAACGACAAATTTGCCAGTGGGGTTGACTAAAAAACGTGTTTCCTGATTGGGTTTAACGTCAATGTCGCCAAAAACAGGTTCAACCACTGCTGACCAGAGGTCTTGTTTAATTTTGGCTTGTACCGCCGCCTCATCCGTAATTTCCCCAATACTAGCTGTATGCTGAGTGGAAATTAGAATCGTATCAATACCTACTGGGCGTCCATCTTCGTAGACTACAGTTACTTGGGTTTTGCCATCAGGACGCAGGTATGACAGTTCACCTGTTTTACGGACTGCTGCCAATCGGCGAGCAATGCGGTGGGCGAGACTGATGGGTAAAGGTGTCAGTTCTGGTGTTTCGTTGCTGGCAAAACCAAACATTATACCTTGATCGCCCGCACCAATTTTATCGAATTGTTCATCACTATCTTGTTCGCGGGTTTCTTGGGCGGTGTTAACGCCTTGGGCAATATCGGGTGATTGTTCGTCTAAAGCCAGCAGAACGCTGGTACTGTTAGCAGAAAAACCATTGTCAGCATTGGTATAACCAATTTCAGCAATTTTTTTTCGGGCGAGATTGACGAAATTTACATTAGCTTTGGTGGTTATTTCACCAGTGATTAGCACCAAACCAGTATTAACTACGACTTCAGCGGCGACACGACTGCTCGGATCTTGTGTCAATAGGGCATCCAGAATAGTATCAGAAATCTGATCGCAGATTTTATCTGGATGACCTTCGGTGACTGACTCAGAGGTAAATAAATATCGACGAGACAAAAGAAATTCCTCCATCAAGAGTTTTTTCGTTGACTAAATGTGAGTATTTAGTTCAACTACTAATTTCTGAAATCATAACAATATTTATACTTCAGTCGTTAGTATCTTCTTGATATTGATAAAAACCAGTAACTATAAGGTAAATATCCGTAAGTAAGATAAATGTATGCTAATTATTTTGTAGCTAAAATGTATTTAATAACACAAAAAAAGGAGCACTCGAAAGCGCCCCACAAGCTTTGACACAAACACTGCTGCTTTAAACCTGAATCGCTAACTTTGCTTCTGTAGCTGTCAACCGCTCATAAGCAGCACGCATCTTCAAACCTGTAAGCACTTGGAAGAAACCAGTTCCATTATTGGAACCTGGATACTCGCGGTGCTGGAGTAACAAGTGAGTCAATTCACCCTGATATTTTGTGGATGTATTGCTGAGATGGGTTTCGATATAAATGACTTCTTCCAAATTGTCAAATTGACCATCCACCTCTAGTACTGAGACATAGCGACCGTAGTAAACATCTGAACCGTAGTACAGTTGCATACCAGGATAAGAACAGGTCAGCTTGCGTCCACAGGGAGTCCAATTGATTGTTGATCCTTCATCAAATAAGTAAGTTGGATCGAAGCCTTCCTTACCTTCCCGCTGGAGCATACGTACCCGTAAGACTCTACGTTCGGTATCATTTTTGATCAAGTTTGTGGGCAATACCTGAAGAACCACATCAGCAAATTCTCTTTGTGGTTCGATAAATTTATCAAAGTCAGGTTTGCGAGAATTAATTTGTGCTAACACATCTTCGTAGCGATGACCGCGTTCAGCCATATCTCGCTGGATTTTCCAGGCAATTTTGACCTCATCGCTAATGTCAAAATAAACACTGAAGTCGATTAGCGATCGCACCCGCTCATCATATAAAGGATGCAGCCCTTCAACAACTATAATATGATTCGGCTCTATCCGCTCTGGCGGATCGATCAAGCCGGTTTCGTGGTTGTAAATCGGCTTATCAATCGCTTGACCACTTTTGAGCGCTTTAATTTGCTCATACATCAGGTCAAAATTGTTTGCTCTGGGGTCTAGTGCCGTTATCCCCGTTTCTTTACGCTGTTTGCGATCTAGGGAATGATAGTCATCCAAGCAGATAACTGTCATTAACTCTTCACCAAACAAATCGATCAAACGACGCAAAAACGTAGATTTACCGCAACCAGAGTCTCCGGCTACTCCAATCAGTACCACGCGTTCCGGCTTACTTGTCATAAATCTCCTCTAAAATACTAAAGTTGTGTCAATAATTTTTCACACAGCAGATTCTGAAGCCAGGAGTTTACCCCTTTGGTTTATCCTGCGTTCTTGCTACCTAGCACATCTATAAGACACCAAGCAAGTAGACAACAAAGTAATTAAGTTGCTACTTGTCGGACTAGCCTGAATGTTGGTGCCGGTAAGTATTTAATCCTAGTGATATATTTGATTTTAACAGAAGGGGGTATCCCATACAAGATTGCTGTCAAGAAGAATTAATGTGGTTCCTCAATCATTTTTTTGTTAATTTAGTTGTTAATTTAAAAATGGGGATCGTTACTGCCCATCAGTGTTGCACCTTTATCTATCTGCTACTTGTGACTCTATAGAATCAAGCGTATAAGGTATAATTTATTATTGCAGCAAAATTGCTGCAAATTTTCTAATCTTCCTAAATTGTAATTTCTGCTCGACAATACTTAATATATTCAAAGCAAAAATCTATCCAACGAATGAGGAAATAACTTGCATTACCCAAATTATTGGCTGTAAATTTATGAATATGCTCGTATAGAAGCGTTGAGGTTATGGCAAAGTACTGATGCAAGGTTGACAGATTTTTCACATCAAGTGAAACTAATTACAGTTGCTGAAATTATGATTGTCTATCTCGTGATATTTGTGGCTGGAGTTGTCCTAGTTATGTAATTGTCCATAGATAGGTAATGAAGATAGCTAATAACATTCCAGAAGAGTAGTAGATTTGGAGAAGTAAAACCAATTGGAAGAAAACCTTCTTTTCTTGACATTCTCCGATTTAAACCCCTGGAGTAAGCAAGCACAAAGGAAGCTTGTGGAGGATAACTTCGAGCGGTAGCTTCCACCGATTGAAGTAACTCTCCGAGAATATCTACTATTGTGAGTCGATCGTAGGGTACTAAGGTAAAAAGCTATCTCCCTGATGGGGGTGGTAGTTAACGAAAAAAAGATTAAATTGATTCATTATTAACATTCTCCACAAGACTTATCCTTTACCTTAGAAGGTAAACAGGTGTGTTTTTGCTATGCCTGCATGTCTTTGGTGAGTGTACTTAGCAAGGCATTAATTTAATGATGCCGTTTTTCCTTCAGGGCCAGTTTTGTGAAACGAAAATCCGGTAAACTAAAGCTGGCAAGGTAGGGGAATAGTTTTTTTTTGAAAAACGGTTAAGTAAATTATCGGAGTGGTAGAACGAATGTACAATCAAGGTGCTGTTGAGGGTGCTGCCAACACAGAATTAGGTAGCCGCATCTTCCTTTATGAAGTAGTGGGTTTGCGTCAGAGTGAAGAAACCGATCAAACTAACTACCCAATTCGGAAAAGTGGCAGTGTGTTCATCAGAGTGCCTTACAACCGCATGAATCAAGAAATGCGACGTATCACTCGTCTAGGCGGCACAATTGTTAGCATCCAACCCGTAACTGCTCTAGAGCCAGTTAATGGTAAAGCCTCACTTGGGAATGCTAATAGCGTTGTCAGCGAGTTAGCGACATCTGGGGAAAATGCTGACAGTGAAGGGAATGGTAAAGCCACACCTGTAAAAGCTGATAGTGAAACCAAAGGTTTTGCTAAACCACCAGCTGAAGAACAGCTCAAGAACAAGGACAAGAAAGGCAACACCATGACTCAAGCGAAAGCCAAAAAAGACCACGGTGACGTTCCTGTTAACACTTACCGTCCCAATGCTCCGTTCATTGGCAAGGTAGTATCTAATGAACCACTAGTCAAAGAAGGTGGTATTGGTATTGTTCAACACCTGAAATTTGACATTTCCGCCGGGGATTTGAAGTATATAGAAGGTCAAAGTATTGGGATTATTCCACCAGGATTAGACAAGAACGGCAAGCCAGAAAAACTTAGACTCTATTCCATCGCCTCAACTCGTCATGGCGATGATGTGGATGATAAGACAGTATCACTGTGCGTCCGCCAATTAGAATATAAGCACCCGGAAACTAGCGAAACAGTCTACGGTGTTTGCTCCACACACCTGTGTTTCCTCAAGCCAGGGGAAGAGGTAAAAATTACAGGGCCCGTGGGTAAGGAAATGTTGTTACCCGACGATCCTGATGCTAATGTCATCATGATGGCAACCGGAACAGGTATTGCCCCCATGCGAGCTTATCTGTGGCGTCAGTTTAAAGATGCGGAAAGAGCAGCTAACCCAGAATACCAATTTAAAGGATTCTCTTGGCTAATATTTGGTGTGCCGACAACTCCAAACCTTTTATATAAGGAAGAACTGGAAGAAATCGAACAAAAATATCCTGATAACTTCCGCCTCACTCCTGCCATTAGCCGCGAACAAAAAAATCCTCAAGGCGGTAGAATGTACATCCAAGACCGCGTAGCAGAACATGCTGATGAATTGTGGCAGTTGATTAAAAACGAAAAAACCCACACCTACATCTGCGGTTTGCGAGGTATGGAAGAAGGTATTGATGCAGCCTTAACTACTGCTGCTGCCAAGGAAGGCGTAACCTGGAGTGATTACCAGAAGCAACTTAAGAAAGCTCATCGCTGGCACGTAGAAACATACTAAATTAGTCATTAGTCATTAGTCATTTGTCATTAGCAAAGGACGAAGGACAAATGACAAAGGAAGCAGGATAATCAGTAGGTAGGGCAAACGCTCTACCTACAATTGTTATTGGTTAAATTGGGTGCAAAATGGGTGTGAAACTAGGAATACTGGGATTAGGCACCGTGGGAACGGGAACAGTGCAGTTGTTGCAAGATAGTGCTGGGCGTCACCCATTGTTGCAAGAGATAGAAATTTATCGGGTGGGAGTCCGATCGCTAGATAAACCCCGTGCGGTAGAATTGTCTACGGAAGTAATAACAACAGATTTAGAATCTATTGTCAACGATCCAGCGGTAGATATAGTTGTCGAGGTGATGGGTGGATTGGAACCGGCGCGATCGCTCATTCTCAAAGCTTTAAGTAATGGTAAGCATGTAGTCACAGCCAATAAAGCAGCGATCGCCCGCTTCGGAGCAGAAATTTTCACAACTGCCAATCAAGCAGGCGTATACGTGATGTTAGAAGCCGCCGTGGGTGGTGGTATTCCAGTGATTCAACCTTTAAAGCAATCTTTAAGTGTTAACCGAATTCATACTGTAACAGGCATCGTTAACGGTACAACAAACTACATCCTGACGCGGATGCAAACAGAAGGCAGCAACTTTAATGATGTCTTAGCTGATGCCCAGCGCTTAGGTTATGCTGAGGCTGATCCCACTGCTGATGTAGATGGCTTAGACGCAGCTGATAAAATTGCCATCCTGGCATCATTAGGCTTTAGTGGACGCATCAACTTACAAGATGTTTATACTGAGGGCATTCGGCAAGTAAGTAAAACAGATATTGCCTACGCCGAAAAATTGGGATTTGTGATTAAATTGTTAGCGATCGCTAAACGTGATACTCCCTCATCTTCCCTCTCTGTCAGAGTTCATCCTACCTTAGTGCCTCAAGCCCACCCTTTGGCTAGCATCAACGGCGTTTACAATGCCATTCTTGTGGAAGGAGAACCTATAGGGCAAGTAATGTTTTTTGGCCCCGGTGCTGGTGCTGGTGCAACTGCTAGTGCTGTCACTTCGGATATTTTGAATTTAGTTGCTGTTCTCAAAACTAATACAGCAGTTACAAATCCATTATTAACTTGTGGGCATCAAGAATACTGCCAAATTGCGCCGATGGCAGAATTGATAACTCGATTTTACGCCCGTTTCCTCACCAATGACCAACCCGGAGTTATCGGTAAATTGGGTACTTGCTTTGGCAACTATGGCGTTAGCTTAGAGTCAGTTGTCCAAACAGGCTTTCAAGGGGAATTAGCAGAGATTGTGGTTGTCACCCATGATGTGCCAGAAGGCAATTTTAGGCAAGCTTTGGCAGAAATTCGGGAGCTGTCAGCGATCGAAAGCATTCCCAGCTTACTGCGCGTACTTTGAGATTAATGTTTTAGCGATCGCTCGGTGTTAAACCAGAAGCATAGGTTTTTAGCTTTAAGGTGCGATCGCTGTGACTTTACCGGAGGCGATCGCGCCAATTTTTGATTTAGCTGGGGAAGGTAAACAAGTAATAGACTAGTTACCTAAAGGCGCGAAATCTTTTTGTCTATCTGTCATTTGGCAAGATAGTAGGATTGAAATACGCCAGTTAAAAAGCCCCATTTGCTCATGTAGTAACACCAAGCATCACTAATAACTGAGTGAACAAACAATTGTTAATACTAAGGAGTAAGCGCTGTGACAGATTTGAGTAACTACAATGCAGAATTAGCTGATGAAGAAACTTTAGAAGAAGAAAATAATGATGAGGAACAATATGATAAAGTTACTTTTCAATATGATCCTGATAAAATTAATATTACTACAAGACAACCAACTATTGAGCAATTATTAAGACGAATTGATGAAGCAGCACTTGATTTAGCACCTGATTTCCAACGTCAAGCAAATATATGGAATCTAGATGCTAAAAGTAAACTAATTGAGTCTCTTCTGATTCGGATTCCATTACCAGCTTTTTATATAGATGCTACTAATGATGATAAATGGGTAGTTGTTGATGGTTTACAACGTCTATCTGCTTTAAAGCACTTTGTTAGTGATAAAAGTAAAGATAGACTTAAGCTAAGTGGACTAGAATACCTCACAAATCTTAATGGTAAAACTTATGATGAACTAGAACTAAGATATCAACGGCGAATCCTAGAAACTCAACCTACAGTCTATTTAATTGAAAAAGGGACTCCTACAGAAGTCAAATATAATATCTTCAAAAGGATTAATACTGGAGGTGTAGGGCTTTCAAATCAAGAACTGCGTCATGCTCTAAACCCAGGTAAAGCCAATAAATTCTTGCGAGAACTTGCAAATTCTTCAGAATTTATAAAAGTAATTACACTTAGTGAATCTAAAAAAAAGCGTATGGATGACCGAGAGTTTATAGTTGGTTATCTTGCATTTATGCTTACTTCATATAAAGATTATAAAGAAAACACTAGGGATGTATTTTTAAGTGAAGCTTTATCTAAAATAAATAATTTAACTGATTCTGAATTAATAAATATCAAGGAAAAATTTAAAAAAGCAATGCTGGCTGCTTATGATATTTTTGAAGAAAAGGCTTTTCGGAAAATCTCTTATAAAAATAATAGGAAGTTTCCATTAAATAAATCTTTATTTGAAACTTGGTCAATATATTTTAGTCAACTAAACGATAAAGAAATACAAATTTTAAAGCAATACAAACAGAAAATAATTGAGATTTTTATTCAATATATAGATAATGATAAAGAATTTCTTGCATCTATATCCCAAGCTGCTAAAAAAGTTGAGTATAGATTTGAGATTATTGGTAAAATAATTCAGGAAGTACTTTTATGATTCGTTATCTTCGTCTAATTAACTTCAAAAAATTTGAAGATCAGTTGCTTGAATTTAGACCTTTAACACTAATCTCTGGACTTAACAGCACTGGAAAATCTTCTGTGCTTCAATCACTACTATTACTACGCCAATCTTATCAACAGGATTTATTGCCAAAAACTGGCTTGGCGCTAAATGGTGAATTAGTCAGTATTGGTACAGCACAAGATGCCCTTTATGAGGGTGCAAAAGATAACCATATAAGCTTTGAGATTATCTGGGAAAAGTATGAAGGTATATGGGATTTTAATTACAACCCAGATAAGAAAGAAGAAGATGTTTTAAATGTAATTTCAGAACCAAATGAATCTGAAATCCGTCAATCATATATTTTTAGCAAATATTTTCACTACCTTCAAGCGGAACGAATAGGCCCACGTTCATTTAATGAAATATCTGATTATCAAGTCCGAAGACTTAGACAAATTGGTACTAGAGGAGAATATACAGCGCATTTCCTCTATATTTATGGACGTGAAGCAATACCCATACCAAATCTCAGCTATCCACAAGCAAAGTCAATGAATCTGATAGATCAAGTGGAAGCATGGATGAGAGAGGTAAGTCCTGGTATACGTATCGAAATAGAAGCTAACTCAGCGATGGGTTTGGTAACTATTAAATATTTTTATGGAGATAGTAATCGTTACCGTGCAACCAACGTTGGTTTTGGAATTACCTACACTTTATCAATTATTGTAGCTATACTTTCATCTCCTCAGAATACACTAATCCTAGTTGAAAACCCAGAGGCTCATCTTCACCCTAGAGGACAAGCCAAAATGGGAGAACTATTAGCACTAGCAGCTAGTTGTGATATTCAGGTTGTGATAGAAACTCATAGCGATCATGTTTTAAACGGGATTCGTCTTGCGGTTCATGGTGGCATTATTCCCCCGCATTATGTCCAGTTGCATTACTTTCAGCAACAAGAAAAACAAGGACAATCTTTGACAAAAGTAGTTTCACCACGCATTGATCGGAATGGCAGAATTGATCGATGGCCTGATGGATTCTTTGATGAGTGGGAAAAAAGTTTGGATGTTTTGTTAGAACCTGCTGGAGAGTAGATCGTGGAGATTGACCTAGTATTAAATGAACTTTCTCTGCAAAATCCTACCTCTGATAAGCAAACAGCGCGACAATGGATGTCGAACTTCATTAACACTATAAAGGCTGTCAAAGCTCAGGGTGTGAAAGTCTATCTTCGCACTAAAGATAACTTTCATACAACTATACTTGCACCTGACTATCCTTTACGTCGTTGGCTTAATGATCCGGAAGTAGATCAAGTTGAACGAGGTTTTATTAGAACTCTAGCAACAGGAAGTCCTTTCTCAACTAATATTGCAAATTCAGATATTCAAGAGATTGAAAATAATGCTGGCTTGTCTGAATTTTGGCATCAGGGAGAAACTGCAATTGGACTTGGTATTGCTTATATGCTTGATGCGATCGCAGTTAGCTTGCTTTTTGAAGAATGCTGGGATTTAAGCCACCTAGAACTCGCAGCCAGACGAATTGATGAAGATGGAGAGGTAATTGATTACATTGTAGAGATTATTCATGTTAGTCGTAGCAACCATGTGCAGGAACACGCGCAGTGGATACAAAAACGTATTCGTACCGGAGTTATTGACGGTGAGGATCTTTGGAATCGGAGAAAGGAATTATTTCCCAATCTGGAGTTTTGCGAAAATGTCAGCAAACAGATCCAAAACCTTTATTGTAGAACTCCAATGCTCAGGCAGGTTGTAAACAAGTTGTTTGAACTAGAAAACTACTGTAAAACTTGGACAGATGGAGCTTGTGATTTAGACCTGATTCCTAGCAAAGCAACTCCAGAAAGTGACTCTAGACTTCAAAAATTAAAGCTGAAACTAACATTTAAGTGTCCTGATGATGTACATCGTATCTTCAGTTTGCACTTAAGAATGACTGGTGCAGGGGCTTGGCGGCTTCATTTTTCTGAAGAATTAGGGCCAGATAAAATTATCATTGGGTACATCGGGCCAAAAATCCAATAATCTTAAAGCCTAATTATAAAAAGCGATCGCCTACGCGTGCTAAACTCTCACATTTTAAGCGTCCAGTAGGCAAAGTGAGCGTGTCCACTGGAATGCTAGGAGGCAAGAGGGTTTTTATTTAAATTAGTCAAAGCCTTAATTTATCCTCAAAAATAGGGGATTTCAGAGATTGACGCAAGATTCATTTAGGCAAGGGTAAATTTTCAAAGGCTGAAGAGAGTGGGTGACGAGGGATTTGAACCCGCAACCAATAGATTAAGAGTCTACTGCTCTACCGTTGAGCTAGTCACCCGCACGAAAAACCATGATAGCAAACTTCTAACAGATTTGCCAGTGCTATGTCCAAAAAACGAATTAAAGGGGAAATTTGACGGTGAAGGTGGTTTGACCTGCTGCACTCTCTACATAAATTGAGCCGCCTAAATGTCTGACCATTTTCTGCACTAATGCCAATTCCAGCCCCGTGCCGCTATGTTTCCAAGGATCGTGTTTGGAAAGGTGATAAAAAGGTTCAAAAATCCGCGAGAGTTCGTTGCTGGTAAGCTCTATTCCCGAATTGGTAATATTAAGCTCGACTGCATCCCCGATCAACTGAGCAGAGACTGCGATCGCTTCCCCGGCAGGGGTGTATTTGCAGGCATGGTTGAGCAGTTCGGTGACAATCCGCTCCAAATCAGTGATATCTGTCTCTAAAGGCGGCAGCGCCCGATCGACAGTCAGGTTTAACTGCTGTCGCTGGCAGTTGGTGAGGTCTCGAAAAGACTCGATAATGGGATGAAGCCAGCTTTGAAAGTCAATGGCAATCAAGGTTGGGGGATCGGGTTCGGCTTCGAGATATGTGAGTGTGAGTAAGTCGTTAATTAACTTGCTTTCTCGCCCACACTCGTTATGCAGAATCTGCAAGAGTTGCGGCACTATTTCTATCTCTGATATTTCTGCTGGTGTGAGGACACTTTCGAGAGTTTGGACTGCAAGGCTGATGCTGGTTATTGGTGTGCGCAGTTCTTGGGATAAGGTTCTGAGAAATTGGTTTTTGAGCCGATCGCATTTTTCTAGTTCTTTTACCTGTGCCTGGTTTTGTTGGTAAAGCTGGGCTTGACGAATGGCGATCGCACATTCATTTGCTACCTGTTGCATTAGCTCAATTTCAAATTCGTCAAAAGCCTCTTGCGATCGTCTTGTCAGCCAAATATTTCCTAAAATCCCTTGAGTATCGAAAATTGGGCAAGCCATCTGGGACATAACTAGCAACTTTGGTTGCCATTCCGACACAATTTCCAAAAATTGCAATGGTTGTTTTTGCAACAGCGGCTGATAAACTTCAAGATAATCTGCAATCTGTTTAGTTAATCCTTGACATTGGGGCAAATTAATACTGTATTCGTAAGCAATAGTAACTAGAGTTTGACAGGTACTGTAGAGTTCAATTTGGCAACGCTCAAGGTTTAGTAACTTTGCTAATTCCTGGGTAAGTGTCTGCAATACCTGAGTTTGATCCAGACTGTCGCGGATTTGTTCTGTCATCCGTCGCACCAAGGCTTCAAAGTTTCGCACCTGCTGCAACTGACTGATGTGCTTTTGCTTTTGTAACTCCATCTTGGCTTTGAGATCCTGGAGTTGCTGATGAAGTTGTGCCTGTTGGACTGCAACGCCGATTTGAGTTGCCAACTGAAGAGTCAAGTCAGTTTCCGTTTGCTGCCATTGACGCGATTGGTGGCAATGCTGGGCAATCAATAGCCCCCACATATCTTGCTCTTGGAAAATTGGCACGACGAGATTGGCTCTGATCTGCAAAGATGTCAGGAAATCTATATGGCAAGGATGCAAGCCGGCTGCATAAATATCTTCGACAACTTGAATGCAACCTTGTCTGTAGTGTTCTGGATGTTTGCCACTGAAGCAGGGATCGGTGATGTTTTTGCCCAATAGGGGATCGCTGGTAGCTACAGTTGATTCGGCAATGATTACTCCACTACCATCAGTCTCGAAGCAATAAATCAACACGCGATCGCAATTCAAAAATTGCCGCAGTTCAATTGTAGTCTGATGCAGAATTGTCTCTAATTCTACAGATTGGTGAATCCGTCCAGCGATCGCTTCTAGCAGTTGCTCTCGTTCACCCTGAAGTCCAACTGCTTGTTCTGCTTGCTTTACAGAAGTAATATTGCTACTAGTACCAATCAATCGATAAACCTTGGAGTTAGCATCTTTTAGTGGCGTGAGAGTCGTACTCCACCAAGTGGGAACTCCCTGAAATTGCAAACATTGTTCGTAAGAAATAGTTGTGCCGAATTGCACGCAGTCAGCATAATGTTGACGCACCTTTGCAGCATCAATAGCAGAGAGAATATCCTCTGGTTTTTTGCCGCGAAGATCGTCTGAGCGAATCCCTATCCACCGTTCATGAGTGGGATTAAGTGCCACATATCGGAAATCTCCATCCTCCAAAACATCAACTACAAATATTGATGCCTGTACAGAATCGTACATGCTTAGTAGAAACTGCTCGCTACTACTTTTTTCATCTACTTCTGTGCCGAAAAGAATTTGAGGTGGTGATAATTTTGTCAACTCCATAGTTGATTCCACTGGATTTATATTCATGCGAGAGTCCCACTCTTGTATTACTGACTCTTCTAGGCGCTCTCTTGTCGTTAAGCTTGCAGTAGATGCACTTTAGCGCCTATAGCAAAGTATTGTCAGCCGTTGCTCATCGAAATTTTGATCTTTCTCTACTTCTTATCAGAAATCTAGGAAAGCTAATAGGAGTCAGCTTAACAAAATCCTGCTTTTTGAAGGTGAAAATACATTTGCAGGTGAGGGCAAATTTACTGCAATTTATTTTTAACAGTTTTTTAAGATTGTTGCATATATCTAAGTGCAAACCTAAATATATATCAATTAAGTTTATAATTCTTAATAAAAATGCGATCGCTCGCGTCTGTGGCAACTTATAATAATCGCAATTTGTGAGCATTGATTCCTGTGAGGATACCAACTAGCAGCCAAGTAATGCCTAATCCGATGACTTCACCTAAAAATAACTGGGTTAAGTGACGCCAGATCGTCCCGACAGCAGAACCCACGGGGACAGCAACCGCCCAACTTGCCGCAGAGACGAATATCCATCGCCAAGCTAAAGGCTGGGGAATTGCTAACCATTGTGCTAATCCAATCCCCAAGCCGCCAAATGCCCCATAAACCGCCCCTGACAAAATTCTCAGGGGAAGAATCTGAGTGCTAGGTACAATCCAACCCACAGCACCAATACCGATCGCAGTAATAATACTCCAACCCAAAAGACTTGACAAAATCCACCTGACACAATAGACAGGTTCTTTGAGAAGACAACCTTGAGGAAGTGCGATCGCAAATCCGCCAATAGCCGCCTCTACCACCCCAATATCTGGCTTTTCGCCGACTTCAATAAAGAGTAAACTCAATAAAAATCCGCCAAAAGTAGCTAAAGTCCACAGCAACGTAAAGCCAAATCTAGTATTATTAGGCGCGAATGGCATCAAAGTTTCTTTGTTTGTAATAGTCTGACAGTTTTTGCATTAAACATCTCAAAAAAACCTTTGCGTCGCTGTTGGGGTGATTCCGGTACGATGTAACCCCACAGACTCTCCCAGTAGAAAAAGGAGATACCATCAAAATTGCGATCGCGCACTACCTGAACCTGTTCTCTAACTTGTGCCATTTTCACCGGATTACCTACCGTTCCTGTTGATATCCCAATACCTACAGGAATTAGACTTTGAGCCAATTTTATAGATGGAAGTTCTAGTTGAGCGATAAAAGACTTTTTATCATTTCGATACACCTGCAAAATCAACTCATGAACTAAACCTTTTTTTATCCAATTTTCCCAATCTTGCAAATAGTATTTATAAGCAAAAGCTTGATAGTTGGGAGACAGAGATATTTTGATTTTGGGCTTAACTGCTTTGACAGCTTGATAGATTTCTGCCATGAAATCGGTAATTTTGTCTGCCCGCCACCGCATCCATTCTGGGTTAAAAGGGTCGGTAGGGGGACTTTTACCTTGATGTTCTTGCTGGTAGAGTTCAATAGTGAAGCGATCGTAACCGAACTGTACAGGCATCCCAAAATGGTCGTCAAGCTGAATACCATCCACATCATAATCCCTGACTACTTCTAAAATTAACCCTTGGATAAACTCTTGTACTTGTGGATGTAAGGGATTCAACCAAGCTTGTTTAGTTATTAAAAGATTATCGATTTCTTCTGGTGGGGCATCTCGAATAGAATTTATACCTTCTTGCCCAATTGTCAACCAGTCAGGATAACGCCTTGCTAATTGTGAATAATGCGGCGTCATGAACCCGTATTCAAACCAGGGAATGACTCTCAAATCTTTATTTTTGGCAAGTGTAACTATCTTTGCTAAAACATCCTGTCCACCGTGCATGAAGTTAAGCAAAGGTTGAGTTTCTGAACCTGTAGTTATTTTGGCTACAGTACTCTTATAAAAAGTATGTCCTCGGTTCCAAACTACAGGATAAATCGTATTAAAGTTGAGAGTCGATAATTGATTTATGGCACGGTTAATACCCCAAGGGACAAATAGTACACCACTAGCAACATTAGTCAGCCAAACGCCGCGAATTTCTGTAGTTAAAGGACTGGTTTTTTGGGAATAAACTGGCAGTGAAGAGGGTAAAAAACCTGTTAAAGCGACTACTAATCCCAAACACAGCAAGTAAGCAACACAACGGCGAACAACCCGATTCATTTGTAAGCGTGACCTAGTGCGATCGGAATATATATAACTACAAAATAAAGTTGTAATCCTCCGGATGATGTAAAGAAATGATGATTCAGAATTCAGAAGTAAGGAGTCACAATAGTTGAAATAATACGGAACCAGTTTTGGTTATGAATATACTTAACGATACCCAAACCTAATAACTTATGACTCCAAACTCCAAACTCCTGAATTCTGACTCCTGAATTCTTTCTTCTTAAAATCTTTCCACACCTTCAAATTGCTTGAGTGCCGATGCATTTGCTGCTTCTCCACAAGTTCGTGGTGTGGGGAATATCTTTTCAGGATTTGCTAAACCTTTAGGATTAAAAACTTGTCGCACCCATTGCATAGTTTCTAAATCAACTTGGCTAAACATCTTTGGCATATAGCACCTTTTCTCTGCACCGATGCCATGTTCACCAGAAATACTACCACCGACTTGAACACAAAGGGTAAGAATTTTCCCACCCATTTCTTCTACTTGCTCTAATGCACCAGACACAGAATTATCATAAAGAATTAGCGGATGAAGATTGCCATCCCCAGCATGAAATACATTAGCAACCCGATAACCATATTGTTTACTTAATGCCTCAATTTCATGCAAAACATAAGGCAACTGAGTCCTGGGAATTACACCATCTTGTACATAATAATCTGGACTTAAATGCCCCGCCGCAGCAAAAGCTGCTTTACGTCCTTTCCATAATTTCAATCGGGTTTCTGGGTCAGTAGCAGAAGTGACATTCCGTGCCCCATTTTTTTTACAAATTTCGGTAACTCGCTGCTTATTCCCTGCGACTTCCACTTCTAAACCGTCAATTTCTATTAGCAAAATAGCAGTAGCATCGCGGGGATAACAATTAGTTGCGACAACATCTTCAACTGCATTGATGCTGAAGTTATCCATCATTTCCATACCACCAGGAATAATCCCGGCACTGATGATGTCAGAAACAGTTGCCCCGGCAGCTTCAATACTGGTAAAATCTGCCAAAAGCACACAAATTGATTCTGCACTTTTAAGAATTCGCAAAGTAATTTCTGTAGCAATTCCTAAAGTGCCTTCGGAACCAACAAACACACCTGTTAAATCATAACCAGGCATTTCTGGAATTTGTCCGCCTAAATCGATAATTTCCCCTTCTGGTGTGACAATTTTTAATCCTAAAACGTGGTTAGTAGTAACACCGTATTTGAGACAATGTACGCCACCAGAATTTTCGGCAATATTGCCCCCAATAGAGCAGATAATTTGACTAGAAGGGTCAGGAGCGTAGTAAAATCCAGCACCACTAACAGCTTGTGTTACCCAACTATTAATCACTCCTGGTTGTACAACTGTCCGTTGATTTTCTAAATCAATGCTGAGGATTTGCCGCATTAATGAGGTAACAATTAAAATAGAATCTTCTACTGGTAAAGCGCCGCCAGATAGACCAGTGCCAGAACCGCGTGCGATGAAGGGTATAGAATATTGGTTGCATATCTTCACCACTTGGGCAACTTGTTCTGTAGTTCTGGGTAAAACCACCACAGCCGGACGTTGGCGATAACCAGTTAAACCATCGCATTCATAGGTAATGAGTTCTTCGCGGCGTTGCACCACACCATTTTTGCCAAGGACAGCCTCAAATGCTTTGAGAATGGGTTTCCAGTTGCGTTGTTTTTTATCTTGGGTAAGCATAGTTTTTTAAAGTTCAAGGTAGATGTTGCAGGCTGGTTAGTATAGCTGTAATTACTATTGTTGCAAGAATAGCAGTCAAAAGTGCGTAAGTGCGATCGCATAATTTGAGTACGGAAGGTGCCATGTCTCTTAAGGAATGCATTGAATGATGGTAGAATTTAGATATTCTGTTAATTGTGGAGCTACAGTAACATAGAGTCAGACATTTAACAGGAAAGTGTGAAATGACTTACCAAGTTTTAGATTCCACCTCAAAATTAATTGCAAAGGTGCAAACCCTAGCACCCGAACAGCAACAACAGGTGTTAGATTTTGTTGACTTTTTAGCACAAAAATATGCTCAACCCCAACAACCACCACAGAAACGGGTACTAGGTTTAAACCAAGGTAAGATTTGGATAAGTGATGATTTTAATGATCCTTTACCTGATGAATTTTGGTTAGGTGAAAGTAAGGGATGAAACTGTTATTAGACACTCATGTAATTATTTGGTCAGCAGGAAATCCAGAAAAACTATCTGAAAGAGTTAAAAACTTATTAATAGATACTAACAATTTTTGGGTAGTTAGCATAGCTACTGTTTGGGAATTACAAATAAAATCTCAGCTTGGTAAGCTAAATTTAAGCTCGTCGCTTCCTAATTTTATCGAAACTCAACAGCGAGTGAATAATTTACAAATATTACCTATTGAATTGACTCATATCTATGCTTTAAAAGCTTTACTAAGCCATCACCGCGACCCTTTCGACCGAATTTTAATTGCTCAGGCAATAGCTCAAAAGATGCCTTTGTTAAGTATAGATACAGTCTTTGATGCATATCCAGTTCAAAGGTTATGGGAGTAAAAACACAGATTCTATAGGCTGAGATTGCGATTGCATTTGATTAAAAGTAAGTGCGGTCGCATGATTGAACTATAGATACAATATGGGTTCTCCATTTTATTCAGGAACACCAATTTGTCTGTCTTATTTATCTCTCCAATATCCTTTTACTTCAGTCCCATCCTTACGACGATAACCTTCGACATATATTTTGCCATGAAAGTTATTTAATGTCTTACTAAACAAACAAGTACGGCAAGGAAACCTCTATATTGCCACAACCTCTATCTTTCATTAATCAACTAACCTAAAAAATCAATTAACCTAGAAATAACGCTCTCAAATACTGGATAAAATCATGGTTCAGCAAGTTTTAATCAATGATGATGATTACTATGTGCCAGATGCCAACCAGCTAGTCACTGAAGATGAAACTTTAGATAATTTTGCTACTTCCAAACAGAAACGCCTTTTAATTAGTTCTCTTTACAGTTCTTTACAGCAGTAAAGTTTTTTAGCAGCAGCTAATGTCGGTATTTACCATACAGATGAACAACCCGCAATTGTCCCCGATGTTTTTCTTAGCTTTGATGTGCAATTATATCAAGATTGGTGGGAAAAACAAAATCGCTGTTATATGGTTTGGCGTTTTGGCAAACCTCCAGAAGTCGTGATTGAAATTGTCTCTAATAAAGAAGGTGATGAACTTGGGAAAAAGCTGAAAATTTATGAACAAATGCGGGCTAGCTACTACATCGTATATGACCAAAATCAGCAATTAGGAGAAAAAATCCTGCGTGTTTATGAACTTAGAGGAAGGCGCTACTTTGAAACTTCAGAAAATTGGTTAGAACAAGTTGGTTTAGGTGTAACTTTGTGGGAAGGTAAATTTGAAGATAGACAAGATACTTGGTTACGCTGGTGCTACCAAGATGGTAATGTTTTATCGACTGGAGATGAACGGGCCGAACAGGAACAACAACGTGCCGAACAAGAACGACAACGCGCCGAACAAGCAGAACAACGCACCCAATTGCTAGCAGATAGGCTACGGGCTATGGGCGTAGATCCCGACAATCTGTAGAACACTCACTGTAAAGACGCAAATATTTTTGCGTCTTTGCATGGGCCAAAAAATTCTCACTAACTTGTGCGAATTATAAACTCATTAATACGATGCCAAACGTTCTCTAATAAATCAGGAGCATTTGAATCAAACCATTGAATTTGTGGATAAGCTCGAAACCAAGTGCGTTGTCGCTTGGCAAATTGTCGTGTATGCAAAATTGTTAATTCTTTCGCTTCATCTAAAGAAATATCCCCAGCCAAATATTGCTTGATTTCTTGATAGCCCAAAGTATTCAACAAAGACAAATCAGCGCCATATTTTTGACAAAGATACTCCACCTCAGCAACCAAACCATTTGCTATCATTTGCTCAGTACGCTGTTGAATACGAGCAAGCAACTTTTCAACATCGCAATCTAAACCAATTTGCAAAATCGGATAATTGGGCGGATTCTCCCCTTGCTGTTCTGAAATTGGATATCCAGTAACATAATATACCTCTAATGCTCTTAAAGTTCGCACTAAATCATTACCATGAATCTTTTGTGCTGCAACGGGGTCAACTTGTTGTAACATGGCGTAGAGTTGTGGTTGACCGAGAGATTCAAGCTGCGATCGCAATTCCATTTGTGGTGCAACTCTCGGAATTTTCATCCCTTGGACAATCGAACGTATATATAAACCAGTGCCACCAACTAGGAACAGTGGTGTAACACCAACAGAAGCAATTAAAGCTTGTGCTTGCTGCTGATAGTCTGATACTGTCATCATACCTGCTGGATTGCAGATATCTATTAAATAGTGCGGCACCAATTTTTGTTCAGCTACAGTTGGTTTAGCTGTCCCAATATCAAACTCACGGTAAACTTGACGAGAATCAGCACTCAGAATTACAGAACCCAAACGCATCGCCAAAGCCAAGGCTAAACTCGATTTACCTGTTGCCGTCGCTCCACAAATCACAATTAATTTAGTCATTTGTCATTTGTCATTTGTCATTTTTTATGGGGCATTGGGCATTGGGCATTGGGCATTGGGCATTGGGCATTGGGCATTAGACAATAATTAATAGTTCTTCTCCCCCTGCTCCCCCAGCCCCTCTGCCTCCCTTGCCCTATTGCACGGTACTGCAACCCCAGTATAAACTTCTCTTGAAAATGCCCTACAGACGCCAGCAAGGCTTTTGTGTTACAATTTTGGAGTGTTTTTACTTTTATTTGCCTTTCGGCGATTTTAAACCCACGCATCAGGAGAGTTTACATGACGAGCAGTTACAGTGCCGATCAGATTCAAGTTCTGGAAGGTCTGGAAGCCGTCCGCAAAAGACCAGGAATGTACATCGGTACCACTGGGCCGCGAGGACTCCACCATTTAGTTTACGAGGTGGTGGACAATTCAATCGATGAGGCTTTGGCGGGTCATTGCACTCATATAGAAGTGGATATCAACGCTGATGGTTCGGTGACTGTAACAGATGATGGTCGCGGTATTCCCGTAGATACTCACTCGCGTACCGGGAAATCGGCTTTGGAAACCGTAATGACGGTACTGCACGCTGGTGGTAAGTTTGGCGGTGGTGGTTACAAAGTTTCGGGAGGATTGCACGGGGTTGGTATTTCTGTTGTTAATGCCTTATCTGAAGTTGTAGAAGTTACGGTTTGGCGAGATAAAAAGGTTCATCTTCAGCGCTATGAACGTGGTGTCCCAGTTAGTGAACTGCAAGTCAAGCCTTACAAAGAAGCTAGAACTGGAACTTCTGTTACTTTTAAGCCGGATGTCCAAATATTCACTACTAGCATTGAGTTTGATTACATCACTTTATCAGGTCGCCTACGGGAATTGGCGTATCTGAATGCAGGTGTCAAAATTACTTTTACTGACCACCGTTTAGAACTACTAAAAAGCGATACAGCCAAGGTAGAAACCTACGAGTACAAGGGTGGGATCAAAGAGTATATTGCGTACATGAACCGCGAGAAGCAACCGCTGCATGAAGAAATTATCTATGTGCAGGGAGAACGCAACAACGTACAAGTAGAAGTTTCTTTGCAATGGTGTACTGATGCTTACACAGATAATGTACTAGGTTTTGCTAACAATATTCGCACGGTGGATGGTGGTACGCACTTAGAAGGGTTAAAAGCAGTTCTGACTCGGACATTAAATGCGATCGCCCGCAAGCGCAATAAAATTAAAGAGAATGAACCTAACCTCAGTGGCGAACACGTCCGCGAAGGTTTGACTGCGGTAATTTCCGTGAAAGTCCCCGATCCCGAATTTGAAGGACAAACCAAGACTAAACTCGGTAACACCGAAGTACGGGGAATTGTCGATTCTTTGGTAGGAGAAGTCCTTACCGAGTATCTAGAATTTCATCCCAGCATTGCTGATGCTATTTTAGATAAAGCTATCCAAGCTTTCAAAGCCGCAGAAGCCGCGCGTCATGCACGGGAATTAGTTCGGCGCAAATCGGTGCTGGAATCTTCACCATTACCTGGTAAATTGGCAGATTGTAGTTCTCGCGACCCTAGCGAATCTGAGATATTCATCGTGGAAGGGGACTCAGCCGGTGGGAGTGCAAAACAAGGACGCGATCGCCGTACTCAAGCTATCTTGCCTCTACGTGGTAAAATTCTCAACATTGAAAAAACCGACGACGCTAAAATTTATAAAAATAACGAAGTTCAAGCGTTAATTACAGCCCTCGGTTTAGGTGTCAAAGGTGATGAATTCGATTCCACCCAACTGCGCTATCACCGGATAGTCATCATGACTGATGCTGACGTAGATGGAGCGCACATTCGGACTTTGTTGTTAACATTCTTCTATCGATATCAACGATCGCTGATCGAACAAGGCTTTATTTATATTGCTTGTCCCCCATTGTATAAAGTAGAACGGGGACGTAATCATGAGTACTGCTATAGCGATCGCGAAAAAAATCAAGCGATCGCCAAATTTCCGGCTAACGCCAACTATACCATCCAACGCTTCAAAGGTTTGGGTGAAATGATGCCACAACAACTCTGGGACACCACCATGAACCCAGAAACTCGTAAAATGAAGCAAGTCGAAATTGAAGATGCCGCCGAAGCCGATCGCATCTTCACAATTTTAATGGGCGATCGGGTCGCACCCAGACGAGAATTTATCGAAACCTATGGCTCTAAACTCAACTTCACCGATCTAGATATCTAAATACCAGCAGTCCGAAATCATTCGTAAAAAACAAGATCCCCGATTTCTCAAAGAAATCGGGGATTTTTAGCTTTCAAGTATTGCTTGACATTGCTGCAACACAGCGCAAGGGACGTAGGAGAGGGACTGGGGGAGAGATCAAAATAGCACTCGTCGAACTCACGTATTTTAGTAAAGACTTTATATCCAAAATCTTATAAAAACTACCTCTTTTGGTTGATGACAAATTATGTATTTTAGAGAAAATTCGGATTAATATTTTTCCCACTACAAATTATGTCGTTAGATGAGTGACTATATTTACAAATTCATTAACTATTGTTAATAATTCCTTATTAACTGGATTCTACACAAAGCTATGAAAGTGAGCAAAAGCATAGTAGGAACATTGTTCAATATTATTGGCATCGGTAGCTTAGTTGCTCTGTCTGCCTGCGCTCAACCTGTTGTAGAAACTCCTACAGCAACTGTCCCTTCAACAACTGTCTTGCCCGTCACGCCAACTCCTACTCCTACTATTGCCACCCAAAATTTAGCAGAATTGGCAAAGTCAGCAGCTAGTCAAGGACAGTTTAAAACTCTTATCCAAGCAGTGCAAGCTGCCGGATTAACTGAACAATTGGCGACACCAGGCCCTTATACAGTATTTGCACCTACTGACGCTGCTTTCTCTGCTTTACCAAAAGCTACTCTAGACCAACTCTTACAACCAGCAAACAAACAACAATTAGTCAAGCTTCTGTCCTACCACCTCATACCTGGAGGAATTACCTCGCAGCAATTGACATCTGGAGAAGTTAAAACAGTTGAGGGTAGTCCAGTTAAAATCGCAGTCGATCGTGCCAGCAACTCAATCACAGTCAACAACGCTAAGGTGACTCAGCCAGACATCCCAGCTAGCAACGGCATCGTTCATGTAGTCGATCGGGTACTTGTGCCACCTAATTTTCCTGCAAGTCTAAACACCACCCCAACACCACGCTAATTCTGCAAAGTTCATAGTCTCCAGTTTTCAACTTTGAAAGCCATTGTGATTTTGAATTAATCTCTAATAATCAATAAAAAAAATTAAGTTGACTTGTCATACAAGTGATAGGGTTTACTACAAAAACTACATAAGTTTCATTTTTTTGCTTGCGAAATCATATAATTTACCAATTGTCAATATTGTCAAAACAATCAATGCTCGATTGTTAGCAAAACTACCAACTTTATTGAAAAGTTAGTCCAGATAATACTCTTTGCTCTGACTCGCTGATTAATTTGAACCACTAGCTAGAAACACATTTGTTATGCTTTAAGGAAATAACTAAATATCATCTATCCAACAGCAATTGATAAGTATTTTGAGGATTTCTCATCATCAGATGACAGAAAATTACTGAAATAAAAGTATTTAAATTTACAATCATTTACGTAAAAATTTTTTGTAACTAAATCATCAGGTAATCTGCTGGGTTCTCTGTGTTCGAGGTAATAGCTGTTGGAAGTACACAACATAAGGCTGAAAACTTGTTAATATCTTCATGTAGTGCTGTGGCGATCGCGATCGTCTTGTATGTATCTAATGTACTTTTGCCTAAGAGTAAGACAAGATTGGCAAGTTCGCAGGACAAATTGTTTTTGAATTGATTAAAATATCCTTGTATACAATAAAAAAAGTTTGTCAAGTTTCATAGGGCTGAAATCACCACAGTGCGCTAACGTGTGAATAAGACCAAATTAGTAAACCTAAATCGATCTGCGATCGCATCGATTCTGCCACCGCCTCAACTCCTCAGTTAAGGTAGTTAGTACGCAAAAGGTTAACTGCTTTCAGGCAAACACCACCGTTGTTGTATTTACCCAAGGACAATACCCGTTTTAGTCTAAGGGATGCTTAATTTATGAAGGAAATGTAAAAATGGTTAGGTTAAGAGGAATAGTCTGAGTTAACATATAATTCACTCTTTCTCAGTAATTAATGTTGTGTAAAATACATGAAATTCGGCATAAGCAAGCGTACTTACTTCGTAATGTAATAAGAGCGTCACTGCAATTCCGAAAAGTAGAGAAAAAATTTCCGGGTATAAATCCCGTTTTCAATGTCTTTTTGGTGAAAGTAGCTAAAAGTTGCTTAATGAA
Organism: Nostoc sp. DedQUE07; assembly: GCF_034530975.2. Taxonomy (NCBI): domain Bacteria; kingdom Bacillati; phylum Cyanobacteriota; class Cyanophyceae; order Nostocales; family Nostocaceae; genus Nostoc; species Nostoc sp. DedQUE07. Next base: position 44,450 of record NZ_JAVRCC020000016.1, read on the forward strand.
TTCATGATTAATACACAAAAAGAGTGCAATTTCTGTGAAACAGGCTACAATCGGAAGAGTCTTTATACAAAAATCTGCCAACAGTATGAACTCATTTGTATAGAGTGGTAAATTTTTTGATAAAGGCGAGTCTTTCTTTTGACCAGTTAGTTTAAAGCAATATGTGATAGCAACACATATAACATTTACTAAAGTGAGCAAGTCACCTTTAGTAGTTGCTTAAACTAAAGTAAAAACCCTCCTACCGGAGGTCTAAAACTTCCGAAAATATCTCTGGCAAATCTGCCAAAAAGCTTATTTTCGGTTGGCAATTGGCTCGTTTAAAAGAGCAGTAAACACATCTTGAGTAATTGATTCTGCAAGGAGCATGAGGAACGCGGCATGAACCAGGCTAACAACGTACTCGAAAGCATATATCAGCCTGACCTAGAAATAATGAATCAGCCTGAGCTCGAGTTAGAAGAACTCTTAATAGACGATGAAGAGGACTTGCTGATCGTAGATGAAGGTGACGAGGAATTTTTAGAGCCTCAGTCTGATGAGGACGACGCAAAGTCTGGAAAAGCCGCTAAATCGCGTCGTCGGACACAAAGCAAGAAAAAGCACTATACAGAAGATTCAATTCGGCTTTACTTGCAAGAAATTGGTAGAATTCGTCTGTTGCGGGCAGACGAAGAAATTGAATTGGCGCGGAAAATAGCCGATTTGCTGGAATTAGAGAGAGTACGCGAAAGACTCTCGGAGCAATTAGATCGCGATCCTCGAGATAGTGAATGGGCAGAAGCAGTACAACTGCCACTACCAGCCTTTCGTTATCGCCTCCATGTTGGTCGTCGGGCGAAAGACAAGATGGTGCAATCTAACCTCCGTCTTGTAGTTTCAATTGCTAAGAAATACATGAATCGTGGTTTGTCGTTCCAGGACTTAATTCAGGAAGGCAGTCTCGGTTTGATTCGTGCCGCTGAAAAGTTTGACCACGAAAAAGGTTATAAGTTTTCTACATACGCTACATGGTGGATTCGTCAAGCAATTACCCGCGCGATCGCAGATCAATCCCGCACAATTCGGCTTCCAGTTCACCTTTACGAAACCATTTCTCGGATTAAGAAAACTACCAAGTTACTATCTCAAGAAATGGGTCGCAAACCCACCGAAGAAGAAATCGCCACTCGTATGGAAATGACCATTGAGAAGTTGCGGTTTATTGCGAAATCTGCCCAGTTACCAATTTCATTAGAAACGCCAATTGGTAAAGAAGAAGATTCTCGGTTGGGCGATTTTATTGAATCCGATGGTGAGACACCAGAAGACCAAGTTTCCAAAAATCTTCTGCGCGAAGACCTTGAAAAAGTCCTCGACAGTCTCAGCCCACGCGAACGCGACGTTCTCAGACTGCGTTACGGTTTGGATGATGGTCGGATGAAGACCCTTGAGGAAATCGGACAGATTTTCAACGTCACCCGCGAACGGATTCGTCAAATTGAGGCGAAAGCACTCCGCAAGTTACGCCATCCAAATCGTAACAGCGTTCTCAAAGAGTATATTCGGTAGTAATTAGTCATTAGTCATTGGTCATTGGTCATTAGTGAATAAACAAATGACAAATGACAACTAACAAATGACAAAACAAATAAAAAACCTGGTAGTGAATTAAGCACTCCAGGTTTTTTTATTTATAGGTCATCTTAAATATTAAAACTTATTATAGGATGCCCCAAAAATGTAGAAATCCTTGACCAGAAAAAAGCTCAACCAAAACGGCTGCTAAAAAGCCAATCATTGCCAAGCGACCGTTCCAAATTTCTGCTTGTGGGGTAAAGCCCCAACGCCAAGCGTTGCGATCTTCAATTATGGGAGTAGTGACTTTTGTTGTAGTTGCATTTGTCATGGTTAGAACTCCAAATCCAATTTTTAAGCTTTATTGCCTTATGTAAACTAATATAACAAATATTTTCATAAAGGCAACATTTTTTATATTTTTGTTTCCAGTACTTGACATAAATATAAATAGCTATTTGTACGTATTAAAACATCAGCCTTCAGTGAGATTTACTGATGTAAAAGATATGTCATTTAAACTTTTGGCTCGATCGACAATATCATCTATTGACAATAATTATCAACTATTTTAGTTAAATTGCTTATTTTTTTAACATATTTTGCCTTTTAAAATAAAAAAATTCTTGATAATTTAAGTTAGTATCAGACAATTTCCATTTCTTTTGCAGTCGAGACAAAACCAAGCTTCTCGTAGATATGTTTACCATCCTCAGTGGCGTGAAGCCAGAGGCGTTTTGCCTCAGTTGCTCTCACAAAGCTGATAATTTCCTTTAATAATGCTGTTGCAATTCCCTGTCCTCGCCACATCGGAATTGTATAAACGTTCATAATGTAGCCTTCTAAGCCTGAGAAATTGCCGTTGTAAGGGGGTCGTTGAAAAAAAACCAAGCCGCTAGTGGCAACAATTTGGTTATTCACTTCAGCTACCCAAGCTAAAAACTCACCCGTCGGTATTTTTTCGCCAAGATATTTTCGAGTTGCTTCTGCTAGGTTTGTGGTGTCAGAGTCACCTTTAATATCGCCAGCTTCCCGCAGGAGTTCGAGACGCAGTTGGATTAGCGCCTCTAAATCCTGCAAGTTGGCTTGTCGCAAGTTGAACATCACCTTAATTTACGATCGCACTTCCGCCACGGTGATGATTTTTTCATCGCGGTTGAGTTGGAGGATGCTTTCACCTTTGACATCCCTACCTAAAAGCGGCACTGTTTCCACAGGTATGCGTACTACCCGCTCCTTATTCGTTACTAAAGCTATCTCGCCAGATGCGATTGCCATCACCATACCAGCTAAGTTGTCAGTTTTGCTAGCAAATTTCAGCGCTTGCGTGCCTAAATCACCGCGATTAGCCGCTCTTAACTGACTCGCAGCCATCCGCTTGGCATATCCTTCTTGAGTAACTAGCAGCAGTTGGTCGTCTTTACCGACAGTGACACAGCCAACCATTTGCTGATTTCTCAATAGTCGAAATGCTTGTAAACCCATTGCTGTGCGTCCCATGACCGGCAATTGTTCATCATTAACTGCAAAGCGCAACATTCGCCCACCGGAACTAGCTAAAATCAGATGCTCCCCTGGAGCGGTGAACTGGGTGAATGACAATTCATCATCATCTTTGAGCTTCAAAATTGTGATTCCGCGCCGAGTCAGGTTAGTGAATTCTCCCAAAGACAGACGCTTAATTCTTCCCTGTTTTGTTAGGAGAATCATCTGCCTAGTTTCGAGGTTTTCCGGCAGTAAAAAGCGGCTGACCACAGCTTCTTGAGTGCCTTGAGCAGTACTACTGAGCATAGCGATCAAAGGTTTTCCCCGTGGAGAACGCCCAGTCGTTGGGGGAATTTCTCCCACATTCACCGGATACACTTTGCCACCACCAGTTAGTATTAGCAAGTCTTTCCCTGTGTCGGTCAACACAGTTTGGATAATGAAGTCATGATCGTGTAGACCATTTTCAGCTTTTGACTTTCTCCCAGATGGCTGGGTGCGGCGAACATAACCTCGTTGAGTAAATTCTAAAATAGCTTCCTCTACTGGTTCAGAAGATTTAAGTTCCTCCTCCTCTGCGCCTCTGCCCCTCTGCTCCTCTGCCCTAGACTTTTGCTCCTCTGCAATTTTCGTGCGTCGGGGATCGCTGTACTTGCGCTTGAGCGATCGCAAATCTTTTTTCAGCGCCTTCAATAATTCGCGGCGATCGTTGAGTAATTGCTCCAATAAACTAATTTGTTCGCTGATCTGCTCAAATTCCTGCTGCAAATTTTGCTGTTCTAAACTAGTGAGGCGACGCAACGGCATAGCTAGAATTGCATCTCCTTGTACCTCACTCAAATCCAGTCGGCTACAAAGGTTAATTTTTGCCGTACTCCCATCGGGAGCTTGGCGCAAAATTTGAATTACCTCATCCAAATTAGACAGCGCTTTCAGCAAACCTTCTACCAAATGCACGCGACTTTGGGCCTTACCCAACTCGTAATTGTAGCGACGGTTCAGCGTTTCTTCTCGGAATCTCAAAAACTCCTGCAACAGTTGACGCAAACTTAACTGGCGGGGTTGTCCATCCACTATTGCCAGCAGAATCGCCCCAAAAGTCATTTGTAAAGCAGTTTGGTGATATAAATTCTGGAGAACTTCTTGGGGATTGGTATCGCGTTTGAGTTCAATTACCACCCGCATACCTTCGCGATCGCTCTCATCTCGAAGATCGGAAATTCCTTGCAAGCGTCCTTGATTTACTAAGTCCGCTACCTTCTCAATCCAGGCAGCCTTATTCACTTGATAAGGCAATTCTGTAATGATAATTGCCGTCCGGCGCTTGTTTCCCCTAGCGGCTGGAATTTCTTCTAGAGTTGCGACTCCCCGTAGCAGAATTCCACCTTTACCAGTGGTATACGCTTCCCGAATTCCCGCTTCACCAACTATTTCCCCACCAGTGGGAAAATCTGGCCCTGGAATTAGCTCAAATAATTTTTCATCTGGCAAATCTGGGTTGTCGATTAAAGCAATTAACCCATCGACAACTTCCCCCAAATTGTGGGGTGGTACATTTGTCGCCATTCCCACGGCAATACCAGAACAGCCATTGAGTAACAGAAACGGCAACTGAGCAGGTAACACCGTTGGTTCTTGCTGGGAATTATCGAAGTTACCGACAAATTCCACAGTTTCTTCACCAATTTCTGTGAGCATTCCCTCATGGCTGATGGGTGCGAGGCGCGTTTCTGTGTAACGCATCGCCGCTGGCGGGTCATTATCGACGCTGCCAAAGTTACCGTGTCCTGCCAGCAAGGGATAGCGGCTAGAAAAATCCTGCACCAGCCTAACTAAAGCATCGTAAACTGATTGGTCGCCGTGGGGATGGTATTTACCCAACACATCACCCACTACACGGGCACATTTTCGATAGGGTCTATCTGGTACTAAACCGAGTTCGTGCATTGCATACAAAATGCGCCGATGCACTGGTTTTAAGCCATCACGCACGTCTGGTAGCGCTCGCCCGACAATCACGCTCATGGCATATTCTAGATAAGACCGTTGCATCTCGGTGTGCAGGGCTGTTGGAATTACCTGTCCCGTTGAGAGAAGGTTTAACTGTTTTGCCATGAGTTTTTTCCCTGAAATTTAACTACACAAAAGCCGATGGAACTCAACACTGCGGCAACCACAGCATAACGGATGAAATGAGATTCATAACAAAATTTTGATAGTCACAGAAGAAAAAGCAGTAGTATCATCCTTGATGACGAAGATGCACATTGACTATTAAAAAGGATGCACACGAGTATAATCTACATAAACTTAGTAGCCATGATACTTACCATGATTGCAAATCTTTAATTTTGTATTCTGGAATTCTTGAATCTCCTCACCTCTATAACTAAAATTCTCATGAAAACTGTTTTAATTGTCGAAGACGATCTAATTAATGCTCGTGTTTTTTCCAAAATTTTGTCCAAGCGTGGTGGCTTGGGTGTAAAACACACTGAAAATGTCGAAGAAGTCATCAAAATTGCCCAATCAGGAGAAGCCGACCTGATTTTGATGGATGTTTCTTTGTCCAGAAGTGTTTACCAAGGCAAGTCTGTTGATGGAATTAAGATTACACAAATGTTAAAATCCGATCCAAAAACAGCAAACTTACCTGTGATTCTGGTGACAGCCCATGCTATGGAAGGCGATCGCGAGAACTTTCTCAAGCAAAGCGGTGCTGATGGCTACATTTCTAAGCCAGTTGTTGACCATCAACAGTTCGTTGACCAAATCATCGCACTTCTACCCACAGACTAACACTGAAAATTAACGACTTATTTTCAGGAATACTTGCCCGCAAATGTTTTTAGGCAACTAATTCCTGTATTTATCTAGTATAGATGTACTACGAAAAGGTACTATTAGGCAAGTGGCAATAGGACAGTTAGGAGTTATGAGTGAGGAGTTGAAATATTTAACTTTTAACTCCTAACTTTTAACTTCTAACTCCTAACTCCTAACTTAGACTTTTATTGAGTCGGCTGTTTTCTAGGCGTAGGCGCTGATGATGAGTTTTCTCGTTGCTGTATGGCTGCTTGAATACGTGGTAATTCTAGGAATTTTTTCGTATCAGACAGTAGACGATCGCCCCAGAGATTTTCTTTGAGGAAATTTAAATTAGCATAGCGCGAATCGATACGGAGTGCAGTTTCTCCCAAGGTTAGTCCTTGTTGGCGATCGCCTTTAGTATAGAGTGCCACGGCTAAGGCCAATAAAGGTTCTGCCGCTTGTTTTTCAAGGGTTACAGCAGATTGCCATCGCTTAATTGCTTCAGGGATATTACCCTGTTCGTAGTTGATTAAGCCAATGTTGTTGAGTGCGGGCCAGAACTTTTTATCTTGAGAGACAGCTTTATCGTACTGTGCGATCGCATCTGGCAATTTACCCAGCAAATAATAAGCATTACCCAAATCAAATAATCCCTCTGGATCGTTGGGTTTTAACTTCAAACCATCTTGATAATTGACAACAGCAGCCTGGTAATTTTTCTGCTGAAAATTTGCTGAACCCAAAGCAAACAAAATATCACCATTTTTGGGGTTAAGAGATTGCGCTTTTTTCAGACTAGCGATCGCGCCATCAAACTCTTTGGATTGCAACTGCAATCCACCCAACAGCAACCACACTTTATCATTCCCAGGAGCCAGTTGACTAGCCAGCCGCGCTCGTGGCAAAGCTAAGTCAACCTGTTGAAACTGAGCTAGTTGAGCCGCCTCTTGTGCCAAGCTCAACCCCTGCTTTTCTAACTTTGTCGCATCTAGTTGCAATGTATGGGGTATTAATGCCTGCGCGTTAGCGGCTTTTGGCATACTCCATAAACTACAGACCATTAAAAGAGAAATCAAACGAATATGTTTAGGCACACTACCGCCTTTAAGCCACTAATCAAAGAATCTTTCAGCTAGCTTAAACGATCTGCGCTGTTGGCGGTAGCAAAATCTTATAAAGAAAGGCAGGAGGCAGGAGCAGGAAGCAGGGGGAGCAGGGGAGCAGGGGGAGCAGGGGGAGCAGGGAGATGAGGGAGTGAGCGAGTGAGCAAGTGAGGGAGTTAGGGGACAAGGGGACAAGGAGATAAACAAAACTCCTAACTCCTAACTCCTAACTCCTAACTCAGCACTCAGCACTCCTAACGCCCAATGCCCCATACCCATTAGACAATTGATGACTTTGGTCATACATCAGTCTGGAATTACTAGTGACTTTGGTCATACATCAGTTTGGATGTTTTGAATGATAATTATTATGTATGAATTTATACGATGAGGTAAATATTAAACACTTTGATATCAAAAAAAAGCAACTGTCTAAAATTGCTTAATCCATACATCAGCAGAATAGAACTTTAATGTAAATAAGGAGTTGATTTCATGTTGAAACCAAACCGTATATCGATTGTATTAGCTGCTGCTACCCTGATTCTTGTTCCCACTCTCTTGACTGCGCCTGCAAGTGCCCAGACGAAAGTCTACGTTGGTGGCGATCGCGATCGAGATTGGGATCGTGACGGCAGATCCAATTCTAGAGCCAGAGATAATTGGGATCGCGACGGCAGATCCAATTCTAGAGAAGTCAGAAACTCTAGAGACAGGGATAATTGGAACCGCGATGGTAGACCCTATCCTGTAGAAGTCAGAAACCCTAGAGATCGGGATAATTGGAATCGTGACAACCAATTTAATAGCAGAGTAGTCAGACTTGGTAATGGTGATATCAGATATCCCAATGGGCAAATTATTCCTGCTAGATCCGTAGTCAGACTGCGCGATCGAGGTTATTTCAGACTTCCTAACGGGGATATTCTTCTTCCCAATCAGGAAATTGTTCCTGCTGGGAGATTGGTGAGAGTGCATGATGATTACTTCAGACTTCCTAGTGGATTAGTACTGCAAATCAACCTTTAAAATACTAAAAACTCAAAATCATTGTCAGTATTAGGCTACCAGGCTATAGTTTTAGCCGTGAATAAATAGCTCGGTAGCCGTTCCTTATAGACAAAATGGATATGAAAATTGATACACCAAATACCGTAGATTCCCCAGTTTTGGTTCCAGAGGTAAAGAAAAAAAAGAGCAGACGTAATTGGCTCTCTTGGCTAATAGCTCTTTGCCTTTTGGGTGGAATTGGCTATGCCGTTTATTACCAAGTAACGGTTGCTCCTCGTCAAGAAGCCAGACGCAGAGTGCTGACAAGGCCTGTAGAAAGGCAGAGTTTAACAATTACAGTTTCAGCGAACGGAACGGTGAAACCTGAGCGGTCAATCAACCTCAGCCCGAAAAATTCTGGCATCTTGAAAACACTGCTGGTGAAGGAAGGAGATATCGTCAAACAAGGACAGATTGTCGCTTACATGGATGATTCCAACCTCCGAGGGCAACTTACCTCCGCTCAAGGGCAATTGGCACAAGCCGAGGCGAATTTGCAAAAAGCGATCGCAGGTAATCGTCCTCAAGATATTGCCCAATCACAAGGAGCATTAGACGAAGCCGAAGCGAATTTGCAAAAAGCGATCGCAGGTAATCGTTCTCAAGATGTTGCCCAAGCACAGGCACGCTTGCAAAGCGCTCAAGCCGCCCTTCGCCAAGCAGAAGATGATTTTGCTCGCAATCAGCAACTTTACAATGCAGGTGGTATTTCCCTTCAGACTCTCAACCAAAACCGTTCTAATCGTGACAGCGCCCAAGCGAATGTAAATGAAGCACAGCAAGCACTGGCTCTGCAAAAAGCCGGGTCACGTCCAGAAGATATCGAGCAAGCACGAGCTGTGGTGAAGCAGAGACAGCAAGCTTTGGCACTCCTGAAAGCCGGAACGCGCCAAGAAGATATTAATGCCGCTCGTGCCCAAGTAACATCAGCTCGTGGTTCGCTGCAAAACATCCAAGCTGAAATCAACGACACGATCATTCGCGCACCCTTTGATGGTGTGGTGACAAAGAAGTTTGCCGATCCAGGCGCTTTCGTGACACCGACAACTGCTAGTAGTGAAGTAGCTTCTTCTTCTTCTTCTTCAATCTTGTCTTTAGCTTCCACAAATGAAGTTGTCGCCAATTTAGCGGAAACAAATATTTCCAAAATCAGCCTTGGTCAAAAAGTCTCGATTAAAGCAGATGCCTACCCAGGAAAAACCTTTGAAGGTAAAGTCAGCCAAATTGCTGCCCAAGCAATAGTAGAGCAAAACGTCACCAGTTTTGAAGTAAGAGTATCACTTTTAGACCCTCAAAGACTATTGCGGTCTGGGATGAATGCAGAAGTGGATTTTCAAGTCGGTCAAGTTCAAAATGTTTTAGTAGTGCCAACAGCTTCCGTGGTTCGTCAAGAAAATGCCACAGGCGTGTTTGTGCAAGGAAAAAATAACAGACCTGTATTCACTCGCATCGAGACTGGTGTCACCGCGAATAACTTTACTGAAGTTAAGTCTGGATTGACAGGAGACGAAAGAGTATTACTCAGTTTCCCACCAGGATCGCGTCCGCAATCAACACCAAGAGGAGGAGTTTTCCCTGGTTTAGGTGGAGGCGGAGGAGCCGGCGGAGGCGGAGGAAGAGGAGCAGGTGGGGGCGGAGGTCGTTCCGGCGGCAGTTCTGGCGGTGGTGGTCGTTCTCAAGGCAGTGGTTCCCCTTAAAGTTAGTTTTAAATAGAAACATTATGTTTAAGATATTTAAGGGCTTTTACAAAGCGAAGAATACCCGCACAGTACCATTGCTGGAAATCTTGACAATGGCGGCGGAAACTCTGTGGAGTAACAAATTACGCACAGGTCTAACTATGTTAGGCGTGATTATTGGGATTTCTTCAGTTATTGCCATTACTTCTGTCGGTCAAGGAGTACAAAAAGGGGTTGAGCAACAGATCCAAGCATTGGGTACAGATGTCATCCAAATTTTAGCTGGTGCGGCAAGAAGCGGAAATGTCCGTCAAGGAGTAGGTTCTAGCAGTACCTTGACCTGGGAAGATGCGAAAGCGATCGCTACACAAGCGCCATCAGCACAGCTGGTTTCTGCTTATCTCCAACGGACTGCCCAAGTTGTCTATGCAGGACAGAACACCTCAACAACCATTTATGGCACTGATTTGAACTACCCAGAAGTCAGAAATACTCACCCCCAACAAGGGAGATATTTTACTCAGGAAGAACTAGATACTGCTGCACAGCTTGCCATTCTTGGCCCCACAGTTCAAAAAACACTCTTTGCACAAGGTGTAAATCCGATCGGTGAGAGAATTCGGATTCAAGGAGAGGCTTATGAAGTAATTGGGGTGATGGAACCTAAAGGCGCTCAGGGGCCAATGGATCGAGATGACCAGATTTTTATTCCTCTAACTAGTATGTCGAAGAGACTAGTTGGAAATAATGCCCTGGTAGGCGTTTCTGTAAGTGGAATTTTAGTCAAAGGCGCGAATCAGGAGCAGTTAGAAGCCGCTCAGTTTCAAGTTACCAATCTCTTACGGCTGCGTCATAACATTTATCCGCCACAAGCTGATGATTTTCGGCTGACTAATCAAGCTGATATTGTTAGTACCTTTACTAGTATTGTGGGTTTATTTACAGTCATGGTGGTAGCGATCGCTGGAATTTCTCTGGTTGTTGGTGGCATTGGTATTGCTAACATTATGCTAGTTTCTGTGGTCGAGCGGACGCGGGAAATCGGGATTCGCAAAGCCGTAGGAGCTACTAATTCTGCCATACTTAATCAATTTTTAGCGGAAGCGATCGTCATTTCCATTGTCGGCGGAGGTATTGGGATGGTGACTGGCGTTTTATTAGCCTTTGTGGCTGCAAACGTTTTCAAATTCCCGTTTGTAATTTCTTTGTTGTCGATCGTTGCTGGCTTTGTACTCTCGTTAACCGTTGGCTTAATCGCTGGGGTAATTCCAGCACGGAACGCATCTAAATTAGATCCGATCAACGCTTTAAGAAGCGACTAAATAATTCGTAATTCGTAATTCTTATGCCAACAATGATTTGGATGGAATCTATTACTAAAACATACCACTTGGGAGAAGTTAGTGTTCCCATACTCAAGGGAATTGAACTCTCTATTGAGGAAGGGGAATATGTCTCAATCATGGGTGCGTCAGGTTCGGGTAAATCCACGCTGATGAATATTTTGGGATGCCTGGATCGTCCCACAACTGGAGACTATATTTTTGAAGGCAGAAACCTGACGACTTTTGATGATGATGAATTAGCCTATATCCGCAACCAAAGGATCGGTTTTGTTTTCCAACAATTTAACCTATTGGCGCGGGCAACAGCGTTGGAAAACGTGATGTTGCCAATGGTTTACGCCAATTTACCCAAGCCAAAACGTCGGGAAAGGGCATTAGAAGCCTTAGAAAAAGTAGGACTAGGGGGACGCATCGCTAACCGTCCTAGTCAACTCTCTGGCGGACAACAGCAACGAGTAGCGATCGCTCGTGCTTTGGTTAACCGACCTGCATTAGTTTTGGCAGATGAGCCAACAGGAGCTTTAGATACTGAAACTTCCCATGAGGTGATGAATTTACTGACTGAACTTAATGACCAAGGGATCACAATTGTGATTGTCACTCATGAACCTGATATCGCTGCTCAAACCCAAAGGATTATTCGAGTTCAAGATGGTTTGATTGTCGGCTAATTTGTTAAGATTAACCTTCTAAGGAGGAATTTAAGATTTAAACCTCTTAGGTCAATCAGGATGAAAACTTTTAATTATATCCTCAAAAAACCTAATTAATGACTATATCTAGATTATGAATTTCAGCTTATTCTTCGTGCATTCTGCCTGGGTTACTGTCGCGTTGGCGATTCTTCTTCCAAATGCAGTAAGTGCAGCAACTCCACCAAAAGCACAGAATTCTTCAAGCTCTGTACAAGTTCCCGATCGCCTCAACCCCAATCCCAACCCTCTGCAATTTCCAACTAAACCGGAGGAAGTAAGGATTCAGGGAACTGTGCCAATCAGTTTGGCACAAGCTTTGGAACTAGCAAAACGCAACAATCGAGACTTACAGGTAGCTATATTACAGCTAGAACGCAGTCGCTCGGCACTACGCGAGTCTCAAGCTGCCTTATTTCCGACTCTGGGAATAAACAGTAGTGTGACTAATAGTGGTAATGGTTTTAGTAACAATTCATCTCAAGCCAGCACCTCTTTTAATGGTTCAGCGCAACTAAATTATAATCTTTATAGTTCTGGGAACACACTAGCGGCTATCCGAGCCGCAGAAGAACAGCTACGGGTAGATGAGTTAAATGTTGAAAGTCAGTCTTTGACAATTAGCTTGAATGCGACCACTCAATACTACAATTTGCAACAAGCAGATCAACTAGTAAGAATTAATCAGTCTGCTGTGATTAATGCCCAGGCTAGTTTACGGGATACTCAAGCAAGAGAACAGGCTGGAGTGGGTACGCGGTTCGATGTGCTGCAAGCTCAGGTGAATTTAGCAAACTCCCAACAACAACTGACTAATGCGATCTCACAGCAGCAAATTGCCCGTCGTCAGCTTGCTACGTTGTTAAGTTTGTCGCAGTCAGTTGATATCGCTGCCTCAGATCCCGTACAATTAGCGGGTCTTTGGTCGCAGACGGTAGAACAAAGTATTGTCCAAGCGTTTCAAAATCGTCCAGAGTTGCAACAGCAATTAGCACAACGTAATATTTCTGAGCAACAGCGACGACAGGCACTTTCACAGCTAGGGCCGCAAGTTAGTTTGGTAGGCAACTACAATCTGCTAGATCGGTATAATGATGGCGCGAGCATTACTGATGGCTATTCAGTAGGACTTCAAGGCAATCTAACTTTATTTGAAGGAGGAGCAGCAAGAGCAAGAGCGGCTCAATCGAGAGCTAATATTGCGATCGCAGAGACTCAATTTGCTAGCCAGCGCGACCAAATTCGCTTTGATGTAGAACAGTATTATGCTCAATTGCAATCCAATTTAAATAACGTGCAGACTTCTAGTGTGGCTTTAAATCAAGCCAGGGAAGCTCTGAATTTAGCAAGGTTGAGGTTCCAAGCTGGTGTGGGTACTCAAACAGAGGTAATTGATGCTGAAAATGACCTGACAAGAGCAGAAGGTAATCGAGTCGCAGCTATTTTGGATTACAATCGCGCTCTAGCTAATTTACAAAGATCGGTAACATCCAGAGCTTCGCGCTAAGATCAAATTATTAGACATCTGGTGAAATTAAATATGCGTTATCCAGAACCCTTGTAGAGACATAGCACTGCTACGTCTCTACATTCTTTTTTGCAATGTTTATGAAATAAATGTATAGCTGTAGTCAGATATGCTATACCAATTCAATTAATGATTGGAACATATTCTGGGATAAAGACGCGATAAATCGCGTCTCTACAAATGGTTTATTTGTCGCATTCTTTTTTCCAATTGGTATTAGGACAGTGTTGATTGCTCAAAGCTTTAGAGCAACTGGGTTTATACTTAGTACTCAGCACTCAGCACTCAGCACTCAGCACTCTTAAGGTACAGTAATTACTGCTACTGGGCAATGGGCTTTACTCAGAATTGCATCGACTCTATGACCAAAGAAAACGCGACCCGTAACCATTCGGATACTACTCCCTAGAAGAATTAAGTCAACTTCCTGAGTTTTGGCAAACTTGAGGATTTCCTTTTCTGGGCTGGTTCCTTGAAGAATATAGGTTTTGACATCAGCACCCAGATTGCGGGCAATTTCTGCTTGCTGTTCGAGCATATCGTGAGCAATTTCCTTGACTGGAGCTAGCGATCGCTGTTCGTAAAGAATATACTCAACCTGTGGCAAATTAATTACGTTAACGATCGTAACTAATGCCCCGGTTTGAGCTGCGATCGTACTTGCCATCTCTACAGCATTTTTACTATATTCTGTCCCCACCGTTGGCACCAAAATCTTGTTGATCTGTTGTTGAGGAATTTTGCATATCTCGCCTTTCGGTTGGGGTAGATGCGACTTTACCACCATCGTTGCACAAGGTGCTTCTTGGACAACCCGATCGACAAGCAAATTGAACAATGCTTTCTGGGGGCGGATCTGTTCTGAAGCTCCCAATACAATCAAGTCATAGTTTTTGTTTGCTTCATTCAAAATTACCTCCGCTTTATTACGCCCCGACTCCGTTTTTGTTTGCAGGGTGGTATCAGCAGGTAGCTGCATTTCCTCAGTTACAGCAGCTAAAGCAAGGTCTGCGGCAGTATCTTTAACCTGGGTTGCCTCCATCCGGCGGGCTTTGCTTTGAGGTTGCTTATCACTCAGAGCATATAGAGATGTAACTTCTATCGAGTTTTGGTGAGCCATGTAACCGACTAGTTGCGCCGCCAGTTGGATGTTGGGCCCACCACTAGTGGGTATTAAGACACGCTGGATTTGCTTGATAAAACTGCGGCTATCCTGTTCTTCTTGTTCCAAACGTCGAGCTTCCTCTTCACCCATAACCACCTTCGACAAACACCAGCGCAGCAGGGGTGGAGCCATTAGGGAAGTGACGATCGCTACCATGACAATAATCGAGTACATCTGGGGATTTAGCACTCCCAAAGATAAACCAATGGTGGCAACGACAATTTCCATCGCCCCGCGAGCATTCATCCCGGAACCCATCGCCAAACCTTCCCAATGACTCAAGCCGCCCGCACGAGAACCAAGGTAAGCACCTGTAAATTTGCCAACACAGGCGACAGCCAGAACAATCAAGCCAAATATCAATGTTTGAGGGACTAACAGAGCGAGTAAATTAACTTTCAAGCCTGCTGAAGCAAAGAAAATTGGCGCTAGAAAGCTTGCTGTAAAAACTTCTAACATGTGCCCAGCTTCATTGCTAAAGCGGCGGGATTGGCCTGCTAGAATCCCCAGCACGAAAGCACCTAATGCTGCTTCTAGACCTAATGCGTGGGTGAGTGCTGCTGCCGAGAGCGAAAGAATTAGCACAACCGACATACTCGCGGCGATTCCACCAACATAGTCATCAACCCACCGTAATATCTGGTCTACGATGGTACGCCCAATTGTAAAGGCGATCGCTAAAAATAATATCGCCGCGCTCACAGAATGGAAAATTGTCCCAAAGTCAAATTTGCCGCTACTAGCTAAACCTGAAACCACAGAAAGTAAAATCCAGCCGATGGTGTCGTCAGTCATCCCAGCAGCTAAGGTAACTTGACCAATGTCACGGCGAATCAGGTTTAAGTCCATCAGCACTTTCGCAATCACTGGGACTGCCGAAATACTCATTGCTGTGGCGATAAATAGACTAAATACCAATCGCTTTTCTGGGTCGGCTAAGAAACTATCTGGTAATAGCCAGCCCAGTCCAAATCCGGTGATAAACGGGATAATAATTCCGCCCAGTGAAATCAAAAGAGCTGTTTTACCTTTACGAAGAATCAGCTTTAGATCCGTCTCCAACCCAGTCACAATCAGCAAAAATAACACGCCTAACCAAGAAATCACCGAAAGTAAATTAGACTGTTCTTGACTTTTGGGAAAGATGTGCGCCTGTAAATCTGGAAGAAGCAAACCAAATAAAGAAGGGCCAAGCAGCACACCCGCCAGTAATTCTCCAACAACAGGCGGTAGGTTAATTCGGCGCATCAACTCACCTAATCCCCGCGCTACCAAAAGCAATAGTGACAGTTGCACTAGCACCAACAGCAGCTCGTGATGACCAAGAGGTTTAATTAAACCGTCACCTGCTGCTTTCTGCGCAGCGAGTACAGGCACTAACATTAGGGACAGGTTTTGCATATAAGCGTCCACAGGTTGGATTACAAATTTTTCAAGGGGCTGTTCAAGTAAATCCTGAAAATGTTTACTTCCACATCGGTCTAGGAGATTAAACTGTGATTGTGATTATTAACGGCAAGATTATCATGTGCGATCGCCCAAAGCTGTCAGTTCAGGAACAAAGCTCATCAACTTATTTTCGAGCGCGAACAAAGAACTTTGTAGTGTCTATCCAAAGACCTCGATCGGTTGCTAATTTCTCAATTTCTGCTTTGTACTCAACTTGCAATTGATTTAATTGTTCTGGTGATAATTTTGACAACAGAGGATTGCTTTTAAAATTTATATTAATTACTGTCATCGATAATCTGTTATCACTAAGAGAGTGATAACGTCCTGATGGTTCAATCTTAATTTCGATATCTCTAAAACCTGCCCGCTCAAGCAATTTACGACATTTTTCTGGAGTTCCCAGTGGTTCAAGAATGTGTGGTAGCGATACACCCAAAACTCTAGCGCAGACCCTCTGCTGAAGAGATGCCATAATAGCAGTTTCGGGAGGACAGGTAAATGCCACATACCCTCCTATTTTCAAGTAGACGTACCACTTTTGCAAAGTAGCAAGGATATCAGGAAAAAGTACAATTGCCTCACAGCAAAAGACGACATCAAAACTACTGTCACTAAAGTTGAAATATTCTGCATCTGCCTCAATCAACTCGATATTTTGTAATTTTGCTGCGGCAATCTTAAGTCTTGCTTGCTGCAACATTCCAGGGGTCATGTCAATTCCAATCACATGGCCCTCTGAACCAACTTTTTCAGCTGCGGGTATCGCAACTAAACCTGTTCCAGTCGCCACATCAAGGATTTTCTGCCCCGAATGTAGCCCAACAAATTCAACTAAAAGCTTGGCTTCTAAAGGATGGCGAGTATCTTTTTCATAGTCATAAGTCGTTCTACTACCATAAAATTCTTTTAGTTGCTGCTTATAAATATCCATATCGGTGATAACCAAATGTCAAATTTTCTCCACTTTATAGTACCTCTTGTTGCGATCTTGAGTTGTTCGTTGCTGAACCCAACCCTAACAGTACAAGCCGCGTCTTCATCCACCACTGTTTACGAACAACGGATAATCCACAGTCCAGATGGTATCGGCAAATACTACATGGGGCGCGAAATTGCCAAAGTTATGGGGTACACTGGCGCTGGCTGGCTAGAACGTCCAAGTCGAGAGGGGGAAGAACAGCCAAGTAAGGTAGTCAGCCTCCTCTATCTGAAACCTAACGATGTAGTAGCGGATATCGGCGCTGGTACAGGTTACTTAAGCTTTCGCATCGCGCCGTTATTAACAACAGGTAAAGTGTTAGCTGTAGATGTTCAGCCAGAAATGTTGGAAATTATTGAGTTATTCAAAAAAGAGAAAAATATCACTAATGTTGAGCCTGTTTTGGCAACTCTTAGTAACCCCAACTTACCACCTGAAAGTATCGATTTGGCATTGATGGTGGATGCTTATCATGAACTTGAGTATCCTCAAGAAGTGATGCAAGGAATTGTGAAAGCGCTGAAACCTGGTGGCCGGGTAGTGCTGGTTGAGTATCGGGGTGAAAATCCTTTTATTATGATTAAACGTCTGCACAAAATGACTCAAAAACAAGTCCGCAAAGAAATGCAAGCTGTTGGTTTGGTTTGGCGGGAAACTAAAAATTTGTTACCTCAACAGCATTTAATGGTGTTTGAGAAACCCAACACTAATTCGTAATTCGTAATTCGTAATTCGTAATTAAAATGTCAAGTCATAATAAAGTAAAACTTCTTGCTATCTAGGAAAATCATGGTTAACCTCAAATATTTGTGCAGCAGTTGTCTAGTCATAATTCAGGAGTCATAATTCAGGAATCAGAATAGTTAAAAAATCAGAGAAATATTTGATGACTATTTTGGTATCAGTCTATTTTTTGGGGAATGAGACTAGCGCTTTTGGTGACACTATCCCAAACAATCCAGTTAAAAGAATTATCTAAATCATCGGGGCTGTTTGAAACTTTGAAATATAGCTTTTCTTCACGTTTTCTTTCAATGGCAAAGTCGGCATTTTGAGCATAAGCGACTATAAAACCTTTGTCTCGCAAACAATACATCGCCCAGGCTTTCAATGATTGCTTGTATGGTTCGTGGGGTATTGGTGGTTTTGTGATTGTGTCTTCAATGACTTTAAATAGTTGCGTGAGTTTCGCGGTCATAGTAGATACTTTTGTTATTACCCTTAAGTTAACTAGCTTCTGGATCGCAACGAATTTCAATCATAAAGCCATCTGGATCGTAAAAATATACTCCTCTACCAGTAGGACGAGTGACTGGGCCATGTGCGATCGCTATTTTATTTTCCCCGATTACTGTCACCGCGCGATCGAATAACTGCGGATCGATGTCAAAGGCTAGATGGTAAGCTCTAGTGAAGGTCTTTTCTGGATTGGCATCTGGTGGTGATAATTCTGGTTCCCCAAATAAATCTAGAATTGTACCATCGGGAGTGATGAAGTTGGCTACTTTCCCAGATGCGACTAGTTCCACCAGGGTTGCGGGTACTTCGTCGCCTGTGAGTTCGTGTAAACCCAGGATTGTGCCATAAAAATAGCGCGAGGCTTGCATATCCTTGACGTTGAGGGCAATGTGATGTACTCTACGCAGACTTCCTGGCGCAATCACACTGTTCAGAGATTGGGTGCTAGATAGCATAATCAACAAAATCTCAATATTTAGATAGAAGTTGAACTTTTTTTTAAAGTTTACTATTGCTAATAAAAATTTATCATGGGTTTTGATTATTCTTTAGACTTTAAAAAGATTGATTTTCGCCAACATCCTGAACTCTATCGTGTTGGGAAGGGTGAGCAGGGTGTACTTTTAGTAGAACCATACAAATCAGAAATTCTTCCTTACTGGCGGTTCAAAACTCCTGAGATTGCTAGAGAGTCGAGTGAGAAAATTTACGAGCTTTTTCTTGATTATTTAGAGAAAGATGATTTTGTCGGCGCAGATATGGCACGGAAATTTATCCAAATGGGCTATACTCGCTCTCGCCGTTATGCTAATCATAAAAGCGGCAGGAAGTATAAACAGAATTCGGAAGATTCAGGTTCCAAAAAAGAGATTCTTCCTTATGAAGTAGACCCAGTTAAAGCGGAATCAGCAGCAATATTTAAAGCTAAGTGGGTAGAAGCAAAGACAAACGAGAAATATCAAGAGCTTTTAGCCAAACATAAACAGATGTATGAAGTAGATTAGTAACTTTCGTAGGGTGCGTTACCTTGCTAACGCACCCTCCAAGATATTTTTGGTACGTTAGCAACAGCTAACGCACCTTACCAAACAGCTAATGAGTCTTTTATACTCGTGAACGAGTCTTTTATACTCGCTGACGAGTCTTTTATGCTCGTGAATGAGTATTTTATACTCGCCGACGAGTCTTTGATACTCGCTGACGAGTCTTTTATACTCGTGAATGAGTCTTTGATACTCGCTGACGAGTCTTTTATACTCGTGAATGAGTATTTTATACTCGCCGACGAGTCTTTTATACTCGTGAACGAGTCTTTGATACTCGCTGACGAGTCTTTTATACTCGTGAACGAATCTAGAGGACTGATTTCAGAAACTTTTTACATTGTCGGTGATTAATTAAGAGTAATGCGATCGCATTTCCCCACTCAGCAATCCGACAATAATCATAGTTGCCTTAGCGATCGCATCTGGCAAAGTGATATTGAAGGACTGCATAAGCTGGTTAGATTGTGAGCGATTAATTTAAGATTAACGCGATCGCATCCTTTCTCTGGGCAATAATTGTTTATCGCCATACCTGAATCAGCATTAAATCGAAATGATAGTCATACGTCCACACGGGTAACTTCATTTCCTCTGACAAAATGGCAGTGACAGCATCGCAGAGGGTAATTCGTTGATCTGGAAAATTTGCAGCCTTTTCTACTGCTGCTGTATATTGCTCCTCTGAAGGATTAACGAAATGAACTGCTTCTCTACACTGTCTAGCAAAGCTAATCGCTTGCTCAGTTCCGAGACGATATAGCAAAAGATTATATGTTTCCAGGTAAACAGGAAAGGGAACTAGGATTGTTAAATTCTCTGTATTGATCCGTTTTAGTTCAGCTTGTGAACGCTCATGATATTGGTCGTCTACATCTACAGCAGCGTACAAAGGCCCAGTGTCAGCAAATACGGCTCTCAAGGTGTGTTTGGTGGGAATGACTGTAAAAATGCTTGTTCAGCTAGAATTTTATCGTGATTTACCGATGCATCTTTAAATCCGCTTCCCTTTGGTGCAGGAGTAAGAGATAGACCTTGCTTTCGTGAAACCAAATAGCCGCGTTGACAAAGAAAATCTTCTAAAGCAATTTCTGCAACGACATTCGCGGGTATGGAAACTTCCTGATCTTTGATATAGGCATTGAGAGCATTAGCGATCGCATCTGGCAGGGTAATATTGAAGGACTGCATAAGCTAGTTATCATTGTGAGCGATTAATTTAAGATTAACGCGATCGCATTTCCCCCTCACCAAGCCAACAAAAATCATACTGTGCAACAATAGCTGTAGCTAAGTCGGAGTAAAAACTATGGACTGGCGACAGTACATTCATTCAGACCCCAAAATTCTGCTGGGTAAGCCGACTGTGAAAGGAACTCGTTTATCTGTAGAGTTCTTGTTGGGTTTGTTTGCGGCGGGATGGACAGAACAACAAGTGCTAGAAAACTATCCTACTCTTACCTCAGAAGCACTAAAGGCAGTATTCGTTTTTACGGCAGAGTGATTTGAGAAACGCTGTTGCCTGTGCGCGGCTCACAGTGGGAAAATCTTCTAGAAAGTCATCAAGGCGATCGCCTGCTTCGAGATAATCAATCAATGTTTGTACTGGTACGCGAGTTCTATAGAAAACGGGTGTACCAGAAAGGATGTCGGGAGAAGTTTGTATTAGTTCAGATTCCATATCGCATCTGGCAGTGTGATATTGAAGGATTGCATAAGCTGGTTACATTGTCGCCAATTAATTTCAGAGTAACGCGGCGATCGCATTTCCCCTTATTCCTCCACCTCAAATTGACTACAGTCAAACAACCACCCATCGCCGACAATCTCCTCTAGGCGTTGATTGAGTCGCGGGAGGAAATATTCTGGATCGTTGAGCCGTTGCTGGACATACCAATTATCAAATGCTTCCTGCGTCTCAATTCCTTGGGCATTTGCCGCACCTAATATAATTTTGAAACTATCCTCCTGAAGTTCCTCTAACTGGGGATGACTTTCACCTCGGTAGCTGCAAAAGAACATTGCCGTTGCTCCTAACACAGCTTCTAGTTCATCTCCTTGAGGCAAACCTTCACCGTATTATCACCTTTTTCCCGAAATTCGATATTCGTCGCCGCAATCGCCGATAAGCTGGTATAAATCGCGTGATTGGCGAGATACTGCATTGATGCGATCGCGATCGTCTTCATCTAAACTAAAACTAAATACTTTGGCGTTATCTTCTATATGTTCAGATACTCCAAGTCTGGCACCAACTATCACACCGCCCACAGTTGGCCGATCTAAAATGTAACGTACTGCCACATTTGAAATGCTGACGCCATGCTTATTAGCAATTTCCTTCAGGATAGCCAGCAACTCTTGAAATAATCGCCAACCACCCCAAGCATCGATCATATTTTTATATTTTTTCAAACTAGCAGTGGACAAATCAAATCCTCGCGGTTCTGGTTTACCCAAATAGTTTTCTGATAACAAACCGCCGCACAGCGTACCATAAGTAAAAAGCTTTATGTCATGCTGTTGACAAAACTCTACCATATTAACTTCGGGGCGGCGGTCAACCAGGGAAAATTGCACTTGGTTAGAAACAATTTTGATACCTGCTTCAGTAATAATCTTCAAGTTTTCCGTGTCAAAATTAGTTAAACCTAGATGCTTAATTTTACCCTCAGTCTGAAGTTCTGCCATATATTTTAGGGCATCTAGGTAATTTTTATCTTGATATTCCCACCAGTGGAATTGCATCAAATCTAACGATTGCACATTCATCCTTCTCAAGGAAATATCAATATTTTCCTCAACAAGTTTCTTGGTCATTTTGCCTGGACGAGGCACCCATTTTGTAAAAGCTTGCACCTGAGATAAAGCATCTTTCCCACGAGTATCAATTAGTTGACAGCGAAACTCACCAATAAAATCTTCTGCGGGGCCATAATGATCAGCTAAATCCCAAGTGGTAAAACCTGCATCTAAATATTTGAACATAGTCTCAATAGCGGCTTGGGGATTGATCTGCCCGTGTGCGCCGGAGACTTGCCACATCCCATTTAATATGCGGCAGATGTTCAAATCGGGGGTAAATTGGAGACGACTAGCTGCGGGTAAGTTCATTTTCAATTTATGAGTGAAAAGTTAGGAATGGGAATACTTAACAATTACTAATAAATAAATCATAACTGATAATTCTTAATTCCTAACTCCCCACTCCCAACTCCTAACTTTCTAATGCCAATCTTTTTCAGCTTGTTCGAGAACGTAAGCAGCAACGTCTTGAATTTGCTGTTCGCTAAGACGCTCTTTGTAGGCTGACATATTATTTTTACCATTGGTAACTATAGATGTAATTGCCTCTATTGAATCCATACCATACTTTTTCAGGGCTGACTTTTTGAGATTTTTACCTCGCCTGATGATATTGCTACCGTTGATATGACAACCAGCACAATGAACGCTAAATATTTGTTCGCCGTTAACTGTGTCTGCTGCACTAACAGGCAAAGTAAAAGTACTGATTAATAACAAAAACGTTACTAATACTAATGTAAGTAGTTTCTTCAATTAATTTCTCCAGATTTGAACATACTAGTTGTAGGCATAAGTATTAAAACCAATATTAGAGGGATTCAAAGTCAGTTGTAAATCCAGCAAAATTTGCACAATCTTCTTGAAAGGCTTCTGCATCGCTCACATCTTCAATTTTATAAGACATGATGCGCGTACCATTTGGCATTTTTTTGGAACTAATTAATTCACCTTGATATTTCGCTGCGATCGCTTTAAAATCAACACCATAGATTTTCCAGGCATCATCCGAACAAGTAATATTTACTTGCCACATATTTCACTTCCAATTACTACCACTAAATATTCATCATCTCACAAAGGGGCAACATCTTACACATCACCTCTTTGGGACTGCAATTTTATATCTAAAGGAAGTACCAAGTCAGTTTGGGCTACGCCATAATATGGATGTAGGAACATTAAGAGAAAATATTATCCCAATTAGTTAAATTCTCCGAGTTGAAAATGCCTAACAATATCAAACAACAAATTCAAGCAGACCTGCAACAAGCTAAAGAAACCGGACAATTAAGAACTGAGCGAATTCGAGAAATTGTGAAATCCGCAGTTTCTCAAGTAGCTTCTGAGTTTAAACAAGGTTCAAGTGAAGTTCGTGGCATTGTGAAAGATGCTGTTTCTGCTGTAATTGAAAACTTCCAAGAAAAAGGTAGCGAACTCAAAGATGAAGTGACAGCTTCCATTGAAGGAGCGCTGGAAGGGATTAATAGCAAAAGACACGAAAGTATTGCTCAAACTCAGACAGATATCAAGCGCCTACAGGCTCAACTTGACGGTGAAGAAGAACAACTCCAACAAGAGGTTGATGTAATTCTGGCAGAAATTGAAGAGACGGGTAAGGAAAAACCTGCAAGTACCAAAACTGCGATTGATTCTGCTGTCAATGCTATTAAAGATAGTGAAGAAGTCGGATTGTTAAAGAAACGTTACGCGCAACTGCAAGCGCAGCTAGCCATTGTCCGAGCTAATATGGCTGCACGCTATGGTGGGCGGAATATGGAAGTTCAAGATTATCTAGACGAGGCGAAACACTGGTATGATAAAGCTCGTCCCCAAGCAGAATCAATGGCTGTACAGGTAGAACAGAAGCGATCGCAGTTAGAAGAGCAATTAGGTGAAGCTGGTACATCTTTAGCAAGAAAAGAGCGCCAAATAAAACAAACGTTGAGGCAGTTACTCTTAACGGCGGCTGACTTGTTCAAAGATAAGCAACCTGCTGATAAAGAACGCGAGACTATTCATAAATAGATTGCTTTGGTATTTAATTGACTTAGAAAAAATAGGGTGGTAAATTCTCACCCTATTTTTTTGTTGAAATAGCATTTTTTATTAGACTTATCACATGAATTAAAGTCCCTCTCCCAAGCTTGGAAGAGGGACTTTAAAATTGACTCCCCCTTCTCCCAATTTGGGAGAAGGTGTTAGGGGATGCTCCCTTTAATATTGCGTATTAGTAAATACGCCCTTCTTGATTAAGTTGTTCGTCATGCTTGGCTATAACCCAAATTGCATGAATACTACCAGGAAGCCAACCTAAAACTGTGAGCAAAATATTAATAATCAGCGTCGGGCCAACTCCAACTGTCAAGAAAACACCTAAAGGAGGAACTAACAAACCTAGAAGAAAACGAACTAATTTCATGATTTTACAACTTTGTGATTTTGTTTAATTACATTCATTTGAGGATGCCGAATTAGGAAATCCACCTTCGGAGATTTTATGTAGGTGAGAAACGTGATTTAACTGGCGTTTCTATTCGTTCTAAACTTATCTAGAAGAAGGTAATTCAGCTTGATTCTTTACATCACCACTGCTGGTTAAAAGGTTTCTTTCAACAAAGTAGTTGTTAATAAAGGTGTTCGCAAAAGTTAAAATTACTGGCCCAAGCAGGAAACCAATAATTCCGCGAACTGCGAATCCAGGAACTAGCACTGCTGCTAACCAAAAACATAAACCGTTGACGACGAGCGAAAATGCTCCAAATGAGAGAAAGTTAAGTGGTAGAGAAAGAGCAGACAGAACTGGTTTAACCGAACCGTTAATTAGACCAATTACTAAAGCAGCAATTATAGCGGCGGGGAAATTAGCAATATTAACGCCTGGAACAACGATATCAACAATCAACAAGCTCAAAGCTGTAGCTAGCGCAGTTAAAAATGGAGTCAACATTGTTTTTACCTAATAACTAGAGATTTTTTTTGCGACTTCTTATATCATCTTTAACTATTTGCTAGGGTTTCACCTCCCTTGCAAGATAGAATTTCTTTCTACCATTAGGCCTATCGTTGAGAAAAATATAGCGGTTTTAAATATATTTAATGGGTTTTAATGGGCGCATCTGTACGCCTATACATTAGACATAGGAGTAAAGACATAGCAGTACTACCTCTCTATAAGGATTGTGGATAACCCATATTAATTTCTGAAGATGTCTAACATATTGCAATGTTTTGAAGGGTGCGTTAAACAAACTTAACACACCCTAGAAATTTAAGATTAATTTAATGTCACAAGGCAAAAATCACTCAGGTTTTCCCGACTCAGGCTTATAGTAAAGGGCTGATTTATATAAGACTTGTTCTTGATGGGTTTCTAAAGTGCAATCAGACAAAGGGTAAGTTACACAAGTAACAACATAACCAGCCTGTATTTCACTTGGACGCAGAAATTTTTGCTCGCTTTGATCGATTTCACCACTAATAAGTTTAGCAATACACGCAGAACATTCGCCTTGTTTACACCCAGATGGTAAGCGGATACCAGCTTCTTCCGCCATATCTAGAATATATTGATCGTCTGGTACTGGAATGGTGCGATCTAATCCAAGTGTAGGATTGATAAATCGAACTTGATAAACTGCCATCTGCTGTTTCTAATTATTGTTTAACTGCTTTCATCGACAAACTAATCCGTTTGAGTTTCTCGTTGATTTCTAACACCTGCACTTTCACTACTTGTCCAACTTTGACAACTTTGTTGGGATCGTCTACAAATCTATCAGCAAGTTGGGATATATGCACCAAGCCATCTTGATGTACGCCGATATCGACAAAAGCACCGAAATTGGCGACGTTCGTCACGATTCCCTCTAGTTCCATTCCCACCTTTAAGTCCCTGATTTCGTTAATTCCTTCTTTGAAGGTGGCATACTTAAACTCAGCCCGAGGATCTCTACCTGGTTTTTCGAGTTCGTTGAGAATGTCGCGCAGTGTGGGTTCGCCGACGCTATCGGTAACGTATTTCTTCAAATTGGTCTTTTTAAGTTTTTCGGCAATTTGTGTTACCTGATTTAATGGCACATTTAGATCGGATGCGATCGCTTCTACTACAGAATAACTCTCTGGATGCACTGCTGTATTATCCAAAGGGTTGTCACCGCCGCGAATCCGCAGAAAACCTGCTGCTTGTTCATAGGCTTTTGGCCCCAACTTGGGAACTTTCAACAATTGTCGGCGATTTTTAAAGGCTCCATTCTGGTTGCGATGAGCGACAATATTATTAGCAACTGTTGCCGTAATCCCAGAGACGGAAGTTAAAAGTTCTTTGGATGCGGTGTTTAAGTCTACGCCGACGTAGTTAACGCAGCTTTCTACAGTGTCATCCAATTTCTTTTTCAACAATTTCTGATCGACATCGTGCTGATATTGTCCCACACCAATAGATTTGGGATCGATTTTCACCAGTTCTGCTAAGGGGTCTTGCAAACGGCGGCCAATACTAATTGCACCGCGCACGGTAACATCTAAATCGGGAAACTCTTCTAGCGCTACAGTACTTGCAGAATATATAGATGCGCCAGATTCATTCACCATCACCTTAACTGGTTTGCGTTCTATATTTTGCAATACTTGCGTGACAAACTCCTCTGTCTCGCGGGACGCTGTACCGTTACCAATGGCGATTAACTCAATCTTGTATTTTTCAATTAAATTTTTGACAGTTTGTGCAGCTTTGAGTCGCTGTTCAGCCGCTTGATGGGGAAAAACCGCTTGGTATTCCAAAAATTTTCCCGTTTGGTCGAGGACAGCAACTTTACACCCAGTTCTAAATCCGGGGTCTATCGCCAGGGTTGGTTTCATCCCTGCTGGTGCAGATAGCAGTAACTCCCGCAGATTAGTTTCAAATGTCTTAATTGATTCTATGTCTGCATAAACTTTTTTCTCAGCAATAACCTCTCCCATAAGAGAGACTTTCATCAAACGATTGAATGCATCCTTCAGCATCGCCTGATAAAAATCTCGAATTGTCCGTACTTTGGTTTTGATTTCTTTCGACTCAAGATAGTAAAGTACCGTATCTTCATCGAAAGCAATTTCAAAGCTTAATACTTTCTCAGTTTCACCCCGACACAACGCCAGCATATTGTGTGGTGCAATATTTTTTACCTTAATTTGATAGTTACGGTACATCTCAAATTTGGTTGTACCTTCGGGATAATCATCTTTGATACGGGAGACAAATACCCCTTCCTCTAAAAGATAATCGCGGATATATGCGCGTAACTCAGCTTTTTCAGCTACTTCTTCCGCCAAAATATCAGCAGCACCTTTGAGTGCTTCTTCTGCTGTTTTTACTCCCTGCGCCTCCGAAATATACTTAGCCGCTTCTGACTCCAAGGATGCAATTGCAGCATTTTTGATATTTAACGACTTGATGAACTCTGCTAGTGGTTCGAGTCCTTTTTCTCTGGCGATAGTGGCGCGGGTGCGGCGTTTTGGGCGATAGGGTAGATATAAATCCTCAAGTTCGGTTTTTTGTAAGCAGGATGAGATTTTGGCTTTGAGTTCATCTGTAAGTTTACCTTGTTGGGCGATCGCACTTAAAATCACCGATTTTCGTTCTTCCAGTTCTGTTAAATAAGTATAGCGATCGGCCAGTTCGCGTAGTTGCACTTCATTCATCTCATCGGTGCGTTCTTTGCGGTAACGTGCAATAAAGGGAATTGTTGCACCCTCCGCCAAAAGTTCCAGCGCGTTTTGCACCTGATGGGATTTGAGGTTGATTTCAGTTGCCAGTATTTGAGGAATGTTCAGCATTAGGTGTCTAAAATGAAAATGCTACTTCTAAAGGTAATATGCTAGATCCTTATCCTGGCGCAAGTCCAAAGTTTTAAGCTAATTTACCAGATGATTGTTCGCAAGAGTGTAATTGGCCAAATAGACAAAACCCAGCTACGCAAGTTTTATAACCCTTCCAATTTGCGTAGATGAATGAGAATTTGTCTAACACAACCCAGCTTGGCTAAGTAACGAGAAGGACAAAAGTAGCATCACCCACAGGAATTGTCTGTTACTAAACACCACGCAATCTCGCGTAGCATCTCGTACCAAATTTTAAATCTTGCTACGCACACTCGAACACAGAATAAGAGTTGTCAAGCTTTTGGCGCTTCATCTATTGCAATAATTATTCCAATTGGCATAAAATACAACCTTGCATAATCTTGATTTTCTATAATATTTAT
This sequence comes from Nostoc sp. DedQUE07, assembly GCF_034530975.2. Classification (NCBI taxonomy): domain Bacteria; kingdom Bacillati; phylum Cyanobacteriota; class Cyanophyceae; order Nostocales; family Nostocaceae; genus Nostoc; species Nostoc sp. DedQUE07. The sequence goes on from NZ_JAVRCC020000016.1 coordinate 72,629, forward strand.
TTCGCTCGACTGTTGTAGCCAAAACCTTATTGGATGTAAGATTAACCACACTTCCAAAAAATTTGTTCTAAAAACACTACAACCTTTAGTTCAGAGGTTAGTAAAATGCTTTTGTTTTTCTTGATACCACTATGTACTGCTTTAGCTACAGGCTACTTGTTCAAAAAGAGTACTGATGAAATAGCATATCTTGCAGGTGTATTCGCAGCGATTAGCTTGATCTTAAGTTTAATATTAGCACCTTGGCAGATTCAGTTTGGACTATTAATCATTGTCTTCGTCATTACCAACAGACTTTTGGAAAATAATGAGTCCAAACAATAGGAAAACAACCTAGAGAAACCTCTATCCAACCAAGGAAACTTAGCGTTGTTTCTCTTTATACCATTATGTACTGTTTGAGCTACTGCCTACTTGTTCAAAAAGAGTACCAATGAAATTGCCTACTTTGGAGCTATTAGCTTGATTTTACCTCAAGCATTAATATCTTGGCACCAGTTTCGATTGTTAATCATTATTACCAACAGACTTTGATGAAAATAACCAGTCCAAATAATAAAAAAACCTCTACCCAGCGAAGGAAAATTGGCAGACTACTAACTCTATGTGAAATATGTGAATTTAGATGAATATTTTGTAAATAGATAAAAAATAATTCCAACCTCAATTGTCATCTAAAAATTCAGGTTGTAATTTAGTGTAACGTTGTGCGATCCGGTCACCGCAAGTAGTCTTGTTCAAGTTTGAATTTTCCTTGGGTCAACTTTTGGCTTTTTAGCTTTGCATTTATCGAGTCTAATACTAACTCTTTAGTTATAGAACTTTAGTACCATAAATTACTTCATAAATGTACAAATTTCCTAGGCAATAATTCCTAATAGAGGAAGATTTTTATTTTATGAAGTTTTTGTTTAAGTGTATTTGTCAGTAGATAAATTTTTGATAAAGTACAGCGATAAATTTGCAACATGCTTTTCTCATGGTATTCTAGTAAGTAATTACATGTAACAATAAATTTGGAGGAAAAAGCCTATTTAAATAAAATCACGTGGAAAAGTCAAGCAAACCTAATATTAGATGGTGTAGAAATATCTCAAATTCAATGCAATCTCAATTGAAAGTTGATTAGCCAACCTCAGTTTGCATTAGTTGTTTTGTAAAAAAGCTCCGTTTGGACATCCAGTAAAATTCCCGATAAATCTGTAAAGCGTATTACTGTAGTGTAGGTTGATTTATCTCTCTATTATTTACGCAGCTAGTCAGACTTGTATTAATTCTTGTGTTCCCATGCCCAAAAAGAGCACGTATACATACTCCATTTGAGTAAAAACCATTACTTTTATAAATCGGCTTAATTGCCAGCCAAGATTACAGATATGTCTGTGAGCCGGGATAAATTTTATCATATGTCAGTACATTAATCCACTTTTTTGGAGCAAATAGAGAATATTTCTCAATCCAGCTAGGTTTTATAGCTTGAGAATATCAATAGTATCTTCAAAAGATTTCTACAGCAGGATACCACTGATAGAAAGTTAATGAATGGATTAATCAAAAATTCTGGTAATCGATTTTGATTTAGGTGCATCTGTTGAATATGTGGGTGGAATCAGAGTTCAACATCAGCGATGTCTAAGACTGGCTACACCTACGCACACTGCAAACTTTGTGTATGTATAGAGAATTTGTGACAAACTTCTCAAATTTCTCTATGTCTGCATCCACTATTAGATTATCGCGATCGCGCTAAAAATAGTGTTAAGCAAACCTGGGTAGCACAGAAAATATCTGTAATTCACAGTTAGGCAAACTCTAAATTGATTGTGCTAATTGCCAAGCAATAAACTGGTTTGGTTGGCAGTATAATCCAGTCAAGCAATTAAGCGTGTTTTACTAGCAATCATATCGAACGCCGCCATGATACAGCAACCATCCTGGAATATTGCATAGTATTTAGTTTTTAACTCTAAGGCATGAGCTTCAAAGATCATTTTGATATCAATCACTTCAACATAGCCTTTTAATTTTGTTGTCTTTACTGAAGTGTTGCCGAGATATGAAACGTTTAAAACAACTGGTTGTTTACTATCCGGTTCATACCTACTATCTTGATTAAGGCAAAGTACTATGAAATCCATGTCGCAAGGTTCAAACTTTAAAATAATCCCTTATATTATTTTATTTGTAAGTATTTTACTTAGTATCTGTGGACAACTGCTAATGAAAAATGCCATGATTTATACAAATGAAGGAGTATTTACTTGGGATTTTCTTCAAAAATTATCATTAGCTATTACTGTCTATTGTTTAGGTATAGTAAATTGGATATTGGCTCTGCGATCTGTAAAATTGAGTATTGCTTATCCACTGACAAGTTTAAATTATGTCGGGATACTTTTCGGCTCATACTACTTTTTTAATGAGGTGATTACGTTAACTCGAATAGTAGGAGTCATCACTATATTCTTGGGTGTTCTTTTAGTAGTTAACCCCATAAAAAAGCTCAAATTTAGATAATTACTTGAAAAGTTAAAAATGAGTATTTTTACTTGGCTAAATTTAATGCTTGTTGTTTTATTTGGAACAACTGCTCAACTCTCACTCAAGTATGGACTTTACATCTCTAACTCTAATAAAGGAGAAAGCGGCTCTCTCAAAAATCTCTTATTATCTCGTTATTTTTTAATTTGGTTTATCTGCTATACATTTATGACTATATTGTGGCTTTATGTATTGCGGACAATTCCTTTAAGTCAAGCCTTTCCAGTTTTAGGATTAATGTATGCATTTGTACCCATTGCTTCTCACTATCTTTTAAAAGAAGAAGTTGTTTTTAGCCAATGGTTAGGGATTTCCGTTATTATAACTGGCGTAATTCTAGTCGTACATTAATCTTTTATGATTCAGATTATTAATATTAACAGTTTCCGAACATCATCCTCTAAAACATTTTCACAAAATCTCAATTTAATTTATGAATATAGGTATCGTTGGCGGAGGCATCACTGGGCTAGTATTAGCTCAACGTCTTTCACATCAAGGACATAAAGTCACTGTCTTTGATAGTAATAAGCAGCTTGGTGGACTTACTACCTATCATGATTACGGACTATTTACCTGGGATCGCTTTTATCACGTTATCCTACCTTCTGATACTCACTTAATAAATTTTCTTAGAGATATTGGTCTTGGAGATAAACTACGTTGGCATCGAAGTTTAACAGGCTTTTATGACAATAAAAAGTTTTATTCTATTAGTAATAGTATAGAATTTCTGCGTTTTCCTCTATTTGGACTTATAGGTAAAATCAGATTAGCCTTTACTCTTCTATATGGTTCGCGCCTTAATAACTGGCGGCGCTTAGAGAAGATTTTAGTTGAAGATTGGCTATTGAAACTTGGTGGTAAAAACACATACGAAAAGCTTTGGAAACCTTTGCTTTTATCCAAATTAGGAGAAAACTATAAGCGAATATCAGCAGTTTTTATTTGGGCTTATATCAAAAGACTATTTTCAGCCCGCGATTCTTCATTAAATAAAGAACAACTCGGTTATATCTCAGGCGGTTATAAAACTGTTTTTGACCATATAGAAAAATTAATTTATGCGGCTGGAGGTCATATCCACAAAGGTGTTGCGGTTGAATATATCGCACCTCATCCAGGAGGTGGAATGTGGGTAGAATATCAGGGTAAAAAAGAGCATTTTGATAAAGTCATCTTTACTGGGCCAGTTAATATCTTACAACAGGTTGCTGCGAGGGAACTAGTGAAAGTTGCAGACACTATTGAAACAGTAGAATACCTGGGTGTAATCTGCATGGTACTGATTACTCGTAAGCCTCTAGTTCCTTATTACGTAGTGAACATTGCCGATAAAAATATTCCTTTTACCGGAGTTATCGGTATGAGTAACTTAGTTTCTTTACAAGAGACAGCAGGGTATCACATTACATTTCTACCAAAATATATCCTTTCCACTGACCCGTTGTTAAAACAACCAGATGACGAATTACGTCCAATATTTTTCCAAGGTATACGTTTAATGTTCCCCGAACTCAAAGCCGATGACATTGTAGCGGCACATATTAATCGAGCGATTAAAGTACAGCCACTACAAGTTTTAAATTATTCCAGCCTTGTTCCCAAAGTGAGTACTGAAAACGATGATTTTTTCGTCGTCAATACCTCACAGTTGGTTAATGATAGCGTTAACAACAACGCAGTAGTTCGACAAGTCGATGAATTTCTCAAAAAATCAGCATTCCTGAATTCTTGAAATTTGAGTAATCACACTTTATTTTAAAAATCACACGAGGTCTTTATGAGTCTTTTTGTTCTTTTACCCGCATATAACGAGCAAGAATCAATTCGACCCTTGTTCAAAAAGTTTCAAACATTGCAGCAAATCTTTAATATAGAGATAGAACTGATTCTTGTTGATGATGGCAGTAGCGATAGAACTGCTCAGACTGCAATAGATGAATCTCAATCACTAGGTATATTACTAAAATTAGTCCAACATCCCAAAAATGCTGGTTTAGGTCAAGCAATTAAAACAGGTTTTACGACTTTCTTGGAAATTTCTAAAGAAGGTGATTTCTTAGCTGCGATGGATTGCGATAATACTCAACCACCAGAGCTACTAATAAAAATGTATGACACTATGATAGCTGGTAGCTATGATATTGCGATCGCGTCTAGATATCGCAAAGGTTCTAAAGTCATAGGCTTATCAAAATTTAGAGAGCTGCTGAGTTACGGAGCTAGCTGGCTTTTCAGAATTGCCGCTCGTGTACCAGGCGTAAAAGACTACACTTGTGGTTACAGACTGTATAACCGTACTTTCCTCAGTAAACTGGATATGTATTATGGGGACAATCTATTCACTGAAAGTGGATTTGCTTGCATGATAGATTTACTGCTGAAAGCCAAAGCCCTCAAACCAAAAATCGTAGAAATTCCAATGGTTTTGAGATACGATGAAAAACCGACTGCTAGCAAAATGAAAATTCTTAAAACTATTACTCGAACACTAAAACTCTTGTTTAAGAATCTAGCCTCAACACAGCCAACTTCTAATTTAGGTCAGACTTTCAAACAGCAAGAAACAGTTAGAATTCCACTAAGAATGGCAAACCGTAAATAAACCTGAGAAGAAAAGTCTGGATTCTTTAGTTGAGAAGAGTGTCAGTAAATATATAAATAGAATTGTATTTTATTCTACACTGATACAAAAGCGGAGCAAGCAAAGCTCCGCTTTTGTATTCTGACTTCTGAATTTTTCGTCAAATAGCTCTAAATTTCTAGTCTGTGGGCGGATTTGCCAAGGCGTTGTTAAAGGGGAGGGAAATCCACACGTTTTTCTAGCAACTGTGGCTTTTACTCATTTGTTAGACTGAACACACTAGGATTTTTCAGTCAAATCTCTGAACTACGCCAGCAGACGAGGCTACCCATGCTTACAAGTACGCTACTTCTCTCGAATCAACTTCCTACTCTTCAATATTCCTCCACACCAGAGCGTTTCGATGAAACCTGGGAAGCCCCCCTGGCTACCCTTCTGGGACTAGGACGCGCCGCTGGTGCTGACTTCATCGAATTATTTTTAGAGCGTCGCAACTATATTAGTTCTCTTGCAGAAGATGACGCTATCACGAGTATTTCACCCAGTCTGTCTACAGGCGCAGGAGTCAGGGTATTTCGTGGCAAAGCTGACTGCTACGTTAGCACTAATGACCTTTCGTTTTCCGGTTTGAAAGCAGCCTTAGAAAAAGGTCTTTCTATCTTAGGATTACAACTACCCACTGCTAAAGCTTTTATCCCCGAAATCAACCTAGAATTACTTAGAGATTACGCTACCAAAAGAGGTAAAGATGCATGGCTACCAGTGTGTAGCTCCATCCGAGAAATGGGAGAAATCCTCCTAGATGGTACAGCCCACCTGAAGCAAAAAGCTAGCCACGTCCAATCGCGCCGTGCTAGCTATTTCCGGGATTGGCAAGAAGTTTTAATCGCTGCCAGTGACGGGACTTTTGCCCGTGATATTCGTCTCACGCAGTCAGTAGGATTTAACCTATTGTGTGCTGATGGTGCTAATCGTAGCTCAATTGGCGATCGCGCGGGTAATACTAGCGATGCCAACTTCTTGAGAACTTGGGATTCTCAACAAGCCGCCGAGAAAATAGCAGAATCGGCTGGAAAAATGCTCTACGCAGATTACGTGGAGTCGGGTACTTATCCCATCATTATGGCCAATCACTTTGGCGGCGTAATTTTCCACGAAGCTTGCGGACACCTGCTAGAAACCACTCAAATTGAACGTAATACCACACCCTTTGCTGACAAAAAAGGCGAAAAAATTGCCCACGAAAGTTTGACAGCCTGGGATGAAGGGCGCTCTGAAAATGCCTTCGGAACAATTGACATGGATGACGAAGGTATGCCTGCTCAAAGAACCCTTTTAATTGAAAAAGGCGTTCTGAAAAACTTTTTAGCAGATAGAACAGGTTCCTCACGCACCGGACACCCCAGAACTGGAAGTGGACGCCGCCAAAATTATACCTATGCCGCTGCTAGCCGGATGCGTAATACTTATATTGATTCTGGCGAATATAGCAATGATGAATTATTTGCCTCTGTTGATAAAGGTATTTACTGTAAAAAGATGGGTGGTGGTAGCGTTGGTGCTACAGGTCAATTTAACTTTAGTGTTGATGAAGCTTATTTAATTGAAAATGGCAAAATCACCAAACCACTGAAGGGAGCAATTCTCATCGGTGAAGCTAAGGAAATTATGAATAAAATTTCCATGTGTTCCCAAGATTTGGAAATTGCACCAGGCTTTTGTGGCTCTGTCAGTGGCAGTATTTACACCACAGTCGGACAACCCCACATCAAGGTTGATTCTATTACCGTTGGTGGAAGATAAGAATTTTAGATTTAGATTTTGGATTTTGAATATTGTAATTCAAAATCCAAAATGCTCAAGTTACCTGATTGTTCCGTTAGTTCAATCTAAAATCTAAAATCCAAAATTGCTTGGGTCTTCCTTCAGTCAGAACTCTATGAGAGAAGTACAAGCAATAACATCCAAAATCTAATTATTCAAAATAGAATCGCTTCCAATCCAAAATCTAAAATCCAAAATCCAAAATTGACTATGCCGAATATCAATGAAATTGCAAATTCTGCTAAGGATAATGCTGATAAGCTTGGTATTAAGAAATTCGACATTTACGGCTCAACAGTAGATGACACTAACGTGCAAGTAGACCAAGGTGAGCCAAAACAAGTCAAAGCTTCAAACCGCTCTGGTGTTACTGTTCGTGTGTGGAATGAAGATAATACGATGGGTGTCACCAGCACCACAGATGTAGACCCCAAGGGACTGGAATTAGCTTTGAAAACTGCCTACGAAGCCAGTTTCTTTGGTGTTAAAGAGAATGTTCCTGATTTTAGTCCAGAGGCTACTGTTCCGATTCCAAGTAAACCTCTGCATAAAGCACCTCAAGCACCTGTTGCTGAACTTATAGAAAAATTGTTGGTAGCTGAAAAAGAATTATTGGCAGCTCACCCAGCAATTAAAGGTGTACCTTATAATGGTTTGTCTCAAAGAGATATTGACAGATTTTATCTCAATAGCGACGGTGCAGTAAGAACTGAATCTCACTCTTTGTCATCAGTTTATCTTTACAGTAAAACTGAGGAAGATGGGAAGAAACCTCGCAGTGCAGGCGCTTATAGAATCAACCAGAGTTTAGATAATCTAGATATTCATGGTTGCATCAAAGAAACCGCCGATAAAACTATCAGTCACTTGAATTATGAAAAAATCAAAACTGGTAAATATCGAGTTGTTTTCTCACCGGAAGCTTTCTTAAGTCTGTTGGGTGCTTTTTCTAACTTATTCAATGCCCAAAGTATTTTAGACAATCAAAGTCTATCTACACCTGATGATTTAGGTAAGGAAATTGCTTCTCCTCTGCTTTCAGTTTATGATGATGCACTGCACCCAGCTAACGTAGGTGCCGAAAGTTTTGATGGCGAAGGAACTCCTACTCGTCAAATTTCGCTGATTGAAAATGGCGTTTTAACAGGATTTCTCCATAGTGCTGGCACCGCTAAAAGGTTAAATGCCCAGCCAACGGGTAATGCTAGTATTGGTGCAAAAGTCAGCGTCAGCCCCAATTTTTATCACGTATTTTCAACAGCAACTCCTGAGCAAGAATTGAGCTTAGAAACTGTTGAAAATGTGATTTTTATCGATGATTTACAAGCTCTCCATGCTGGAGTTAAATCCTTGCAAGGTTCCTTTTCTTTGCCGTTTGATGGTTGGCTAGTTAATAAGGGAGTGAGGACGAGTATTGAGTCAGCAACTGTTGCTGGTGATTTCTTAGAACTCTTGAAGTCAATTATTTATGTAGAAAAAGAGCCAGAGTTAACGCCAGGTGGGGTTTGCCCGAAAATCTGGGTTAATGAACTATCAATTACCGGCGAATAAAGCTTAAAAACTCCAGAGTTAAGAGTTTAACTCTTAACTCTTAACTTGGAAACCATGACCGAGCATTAGTATTCACCACCAATGCTAATGGCAGTATTAAATACATCAGCACCACTTAAGTCAACACCAGCTAAAACAGCGCCATCTACGTCACTATTATATAAACGGGAATTACTCAAATTCACGTTGGTAAGATTGGCATTATTTAACATGGTATCGCTGACGAATGCTTCTGTGAGATTAGCAGACTTTAAATTAGCTCCAGTTAAATCTGCACCTTCTAAGTTAGCACCTTCGAGATTAGCTCCTTTTAAATTTGCATTTCTCAAGTCAACACCGATTAGATGAGCGCCTTTGAGGTTAGCTCCTACTAGATTGCATCCCGAACATTCTCTAGTTTCTAACAAGCGGCGGACAGGGGCAGAATTTTCTGCTTTGACGGGAATGGGAGCAGCTAAGGATAGCGTGCTGAGTAAGGCTGCTGCCGTCAAAAAAATTCGTTTCATAATTTACCTCGGACACTTCTAGAAGTCATTGAATTCTGAACTTCTACGACACCAGTGTGCCAAGATTAGAGAATTCTGTCCTCATGCGATCGGAGGAATATATAAGTTCGATGAGACTAGGTATTCTTCCGTTAGATAGTCCGATGGGAGTAAATTTCAAACTGAAATTATATTAAGCCTTGCCGCTACCTAATAGGTACAACAGTGCCATCCGAACAGCAACACCACTGGTAACTTGTGATTGAATGAGACTAAATTCTGGGTCATCCATCAATTCAGAACTAATTTCAACACCACGGTTGACTGGGCCTGGATGCAAAACTTTGACATTCGGTTTACAAAGTTGCAGTTTTGTGCTTGTAATGCCAAACAGTTGATGATATTCTCGCAAACTTGGCAGTAAATGAGCTGTCATCCGTTCCTTTTGCAGACGTAAAGTCATGACAAAATCTGCATTCTGCAAAGCTGGTTCTAGCTGCCAATGTAGAAATAGTTGGGGATGGGGGGAATAATTTCTGCCTTCTACTTCCTCCGAGATAAACTCGGCAAAGAATTTAGGTAAGAGGGTTGGCGGTGCTGCCAGATGCACTTCGGCACCACTAGCAATTAAACTCCAAATATTCGATCGCGCCACACGAGAATGGAGAATATCGCCAATAATGGCAATCTTTTTCCCCTTTAAAAGTTCCAGTCGCGGATGATCTGGGTCAATTAGAGTAGTTATGGTAAATAAATCTAGCAGTGCTTGGGAAGGATGTTCATGTTGACCATCACCAGCATTGAGGACGCTAACTCGTACACCGAGGCGATCCATTTCAGATGCGATCGCATTTGGTACTCCTGCCTCTCGATGGCGGACTACCATAATATCAGTTCCCATCGCCAAATAGGTTTTCGCCGTGTCGAGAATTGTTTCTCCCTTAGTCATAGAAGATGTGGCGGCGGCGAAGTTCAGCGTATCCGCACTTAAACGTTTGGCTGCTAGTTCAAAACTGCTGCGAGTTCGGGTAGACGATTCAAAAAATAAATTCGCTACCACTTGTCCCTGCAAGGTTGGCACTTTCTTTGTCCGCCGTGATAGCACCTCTTGAAAACTGGCCGCAGTTTGCAAAACTGTATCGTATTCGGTAGTAGTAAAGTCAGCCAGGGAAAGAATGTGATGACGATTCCAGGTAGTAGTAGGCATATTTGGGGACTGGGGGCTGGGGACTGGGGACTGGGGGAGATGATGGAGACAAGGGGACAAGGGGGACAAGGAGGACAAGAGGACAAGGGGACAAGGGGACAAGGGGGAATTATTGAACAAGTCTCCCCCCTCTTCCTTGTCTACCTTGTCTCTTCTCCATGCCCCATGCCCAATCCCCAGTCCCCAATCCCCAATCCCCAATCCCTTCAAGTTGGTAAATGGAAAACGTTTAAAGCTAGAGAAATTAGGCTGAGGAATGTTAAAAACCCAATTGTATCTAGCATTGTAGTCACTAACGGGCCACTAACCAAGGCAGGGTCGAGCTTTAGTCGTTTCAAAGCCATTGGTAGTAAAGTGCCGAGTGTAACAGCCACAATTGTATTAGTTGCCATTACCATTCCGGCAATTAAAGCCACCCATCGCTCTTGAGGTCGCGCCCAAATCAAGGAAAGCAGGATCATCGTTGTGGCTAAAGCCAGAGCTGTACCTAAACCAGCTAGAAGTTCCTTGCGAAGAATTTTTAAGGTATCTTTGGGTGTTACCTCTCCCACTCCCAAGCCACGAATTGTTACCGTTAATGATTGAATACCGACAGTACCACCAGTGTTAGAAAAAATCGGCATGATGACTGCTAGAACTGGCACTGCGGCAATTACAGATTGAAAAGGCGCGATCGCACTGGCTGCACCAATATACATGGCCATGATCCCCAATAGCCAAGGTAAGCGATTGCGAATGGTGAGTAAGGGAGAGGATAAAGCTGCTTCATCACCACTGACACCCCCCAGTTTTTGGATATCTTCTGTGGCTTCCTCTTCCAAAATATCCATGACATCATCAATGGTGACAATGCCCACCAATCGGTCTTCTCGGTCAACTACGGGGATCGCGATTAAGTCGTAGCGCTGCATAATTCGCGCCACTTCTTCTTGAGGGGTTTCAGTTTTAACTTTAATGACGCGATCGCTAGCAATATCTTTAATGAAAACATCGGGAAAAGTAAACAGCAATTGCCGCAGTGAAACTACTCTCACCAGCGTCCGGTTGTCATCTGTGACGTAGGCGTAGTAAATCGTCTCCTTGTCTTCATCCTGACGGCGGATTTTACTCAGAGCTTCACCTACAGTTAATCCTTGGCGCAAGCGGACATATTCGGTTGTCATCACCCGCCCAGCCGTACCTTCTGGATAGCCGAGAATTGTTGCTGTTGCTTGCCTTTCTTCTAGACTGAGTTGTTGTAATAACCGTTTGATTACTCCAGCCGGTAGTTCATCAAACAATTCTGCCCGTTCATCGGGACTCATCGCTTCTACAAGTTGCACTACCTGGACATCATGCAGAGAATTAATTAGTTCTTCCTGCACCTCTGTCGGCAGATATTCAAATACATCAATTGCCTGAGCTTTGTTGAGTAAACGGAATGCGATCGCCCGTTGTTGTTCGGGCAATTGTGTAATGTAGTCTCCCACATCCACAGGTTGCAAGCGATTTAAATCCCATTTCAACTGGTTTAAATCGGTAGTATCAGTCAACAAATCACGAATATCTTCTGTGAGCATGATATATATCTCCTAAGTCTCCCCCGCGCTGGGAGACTTCCTCACCACAGCTCAGAGGAGGTTGATACTGCCATCTTGTGGACTATGGTCCATAAAATTTCAACAAATCAATATCAATAGCTAAATTAAAGCATTGCTAGTCATCATCCTAACCCGGAACAGCGCTCTCCGGTAGATACAGAGAAAATTTTATATCTTTAGTAGTTTTATCTGCATTTTTGAGCTTGCTGCCCTGATTTTTGAGGAATTATTCTCTAATCAGAGTAAGTTTTTCCACCGATATAATCTGTGAAAACTGGCGATCGCGAATAAATAAGTATACGGATGGCTAAAAAAAGGGGAGTTGTCTCTAAACAAGTCATTAGAAAACTTCTGCTCATTAACAAATGCTTGAGGTTCAGTAATCTAAATTGAGATACTCTTATTTGAGTGTCGTTAACTAATTACTAAATCATAAATAGCTTCTAGCTTGGCAGTTTGCTTGCGAATATCAAAATTTTCGCAAATAAACTCTCGTCCTTTTTTACCCATACTTTTAGCTAAAGCCCGATCTGATAAAAGAATATCTAATTTTTCCGCGAGAGAGCGATCGTCTTTTTCATCAACTAAAAAGCCAGTTTCTCCATCTAAAATAGCATCAGGGATAGCGCTATGCCAGGTAGAAGCTATTGGTAAACCAGAAGCGGCGGCTTCCAATATTGAAAGCGGTAAACCTTCGCTATCACCGTTTTTTGCTGTTTGACTGGGTAGAGAAAATATTTCTGCATTTCTCATAGTTTTTTGAATCACTTCATAAGGTTTTGCCCCCATAAAGTTGACTCTATTACTAATACCAAGCTCATTTGCTAGACTTTTAAAGTTTTCAGTCATTGTGCCATTTCCAATTTGGATAACTGACACATCTGGATGTTTATTGGCAATCCGGGCAAAGGCTTTTAATAGGGTATCAATTCCTTTTTTTTCAGTATGTCTGCCTACACATAAAATATATCTTTCATCTTTTGATTCACTGGCTGGGGCAAATTTCTCTAAATCTATACCACTATTTAGTTTAATAATTTTATCTTCAGGATAACCATATTCAATCATCTTTTTATACAAAAAACTAGAAAAAGCGATAAATTTAGATGCTTTTTGTTTTAATTCTTCTTCATGCAAAAGAAATTGATAAAATGCTGGATTACCTGACAGCCACATAGATTGACGTGAAACTGTGATATCAAAACCGTAAAATGTAACGAGGAAAGGAATATTTAATTTCTCTGCCAATCGCATTGCATAAATACCATCTGGCCCAAAATGTCCGTGAATTAATTTTAGATTTTTTAGTTCAGCTTCTTTTCCAAACATATTTGGTGAAGCAGAAATTATATGAAATAATTGTTTAATCTTCCATTGATCGTTATTACTAATAGCAATACTGTCAAAAGGAATTTCTGCCAATAGTTTACAAGTCAGAAATAACGGTTTGTATGTTTGTAAATTATGGGCTTGTTCTCCGATAAAAGTTTCTGATACTCTTGGATAAGCTCGACGATACATTCCAACTGTTTTCATTGTGTTACTCCTATTTATTTAAGATTAATATTTCTTTTTCCAAAAAATGAACAAAATGTTGGGTAAAAAGCTTTTAAGTTCTTTATATATTTACGCCCTTGATTTTATCTGCTGCTATTTTGGATAAAATAGTAATTACCTGATTTATTCAAAACAGCAATAACAATTGTTAGTTTTTTAAAGCTATACTAGTCTAAATCAGGGCTTCAATTATTTATGTTAGTCAGTGAAATAATAAGTTTTTCTGAAACTATTATTTAGTAAATATCTTAGGGTCTAATAAAGCAAACTAGGATATTTATTTATGTCAACAAACTGATTAATTTTTTATGACTTAAGCATTGACAGGAAAGGCAAAATAGCAACTATGCTTTTCAAGGCTTCTAGGTAGATTTTTGCGATGTCTGGGTTTTTGCTAGTCTACGCAAATAATAAAATATACTTTGTAAAAAACTGAAGTCTTGATGTAAATGCACAAAATGATTTATTTGTAAAGTGCATAAACCCTATTTTTATCAAACTTGATTGGGTTGAGGATAGCCTCCCTGTGTTGACTGCAATTATTTGCTGAATGAATATTTAACACAAACACATCAATCTTAAAACAGATTTACATTAAAATTATATTTATTTAATAAAGATTTTTGTTCAAAAATGATTTAGTTTAGATCGGCATAAGCATAACCTCAAAGTAGTGATTTAGTTTAGACTACCATAAGCTCATCCTTCGGAGTTAGGCACTCTTGATTTTTTAATCTCATCCCAGCACTGAATAACTCTTGAGAGTTCCTCTTTCTAAGACTTATTTGGAGGAATTTTTTCACCCACGCAGAGATCGAGATTTCTAAAGAAGATTTACGTTTCCCTATGCTCTAAGGTACATAATCCCATCTCAATGTCCCATTCTCCATAGCCCAAGTGCAAGAAACCCACTCCTTTAAAGGGTGAAATTTTGCAAGTATTTCAAACCCAACCATGAAAACATCTACCGAATTGCTAACTCGTCTGGACTATTATTACCAGCAAATCAAAACGATTATCCTGACTCGCCAAAATCCGATTACTGGTTTACTACCTGCAAGCACAGCGATTACAGCCCACGGCGATTATACAGATGCCTGGGTGCGAGACAACGTTTACAGCATTTTGGCAGTTTGGGGTTTAGGACTTGCATACCGCAAGATTGACGACGACAAAGGACGCACTTATGAACTAGAACACAGTGTCATCAAACTGATGCGTGGGTTGTTATTTGCGATGATGCGACAGGCTCATAAAGTAGAGACATTTAAACATACTCAGTCGCTACTAGATGGACTGCACGCCAAATATAATACCGCGACTGGTGACATTGTTGTGGGGGATAACGAATGGGGACATTTGCAACTTGATGCCACATCTATATTTTTGTTGATGTTAGGGCAAATGACGGCTGCGGGATTGCCAATAATTTATACAATTGATGAAGTTAATTTTGTCCAAAATTTAGTTTACTACATTGGACGAGCTTACCGCACGCCAGATTACGGCATTTGGGAACGCGGTAATAAAATTAATCGTGGAAATGCTGAATTAAATGCTAGTTCCGTAGGCATGGCAAAAGCTGCTTTAGAAGCTATCAACGGACTGGATTTGTTTGGTGTGCGTGGTAGTCAAGCATCGGTAATTCATGTGTTACCAGATGAAATTGCCCGCGCTCGGATTACCCTAGAATCCTTATTACCGAGAGAATCTGGTTCCAAAGAAATTGATGCGGCGCTGTTGAGTATTATTAGTTATCCTGCCTTTGCAGTGGAAGATTTGGAGTTACGCGATCGCACCTTAAACGATATTATCAATAAACTCGCAGGTAAATACGGCTGTAAACGCTTTCTGCGTGATGGACACCAAACGGTTTTAGAAGATAATCAACGTTTACACTACGAACCGTGGGAACTCAAGCAATTTGAGCATATTGAATGCGAATGGCCGTTATTTTTCACTTATTTAGTTCTAGATGGATTATTTCGCGGCGATCGAGAACAAGTTAAAAAATACCAAAATCTTTTAGAATCATTACTTATAGAACAAAATGGTTTGCGTTTACTGCCAGAACTTTATTATATTTCCGCAGAAAACATAGAGACAGAAAAATTAGCACCTCAAACGCAACCACGTTTGCCCAATGAAAATATTCCCTTAGTATGGGCGCAGAGTTTATACTTCCTCAGTCAAATGTTGAGTGAAGGTTTAATCGCAGTTGGTGATATCGACCCTTTGGGAAGACATTTGTGTGTAGGAAAACAGCGCGATGCATTGGTACAAATTGCCTTGTTAGCAGAAGATGAAGATTTACAAACAAAACTAGAAGTTCACGGAATTGAAGCGCAAACGCCTACTCAAGTAGAACCGATTCAAGTGAGAAAAGCTGGAGAATTTTCAGCTATTTATACCCAAATTGGACGTAACGATAAACTTGGTTTAACTGGGCGGCCAGTGCGACGGTTGCGGAGTTTGACAACATCGAGAATCTTTCGGATTAGCGGTGAAACAATTGTATTTTTGCCTTCATTTTCAGACTCCCAGCAGTTTTACTTAACTCTTGATTACCATTTTTTACTGGATCAAATTAGAAGCGAACTAGCTTACATTCAAAAATATTGGAGCGATTTAGGTCGTCCTACCTTAACTTTAATGTTGACGCACACCATGTTAGAAAGTGGTTCTGAAGCATTACTAGAACTGATGCAAGAACTCAAAGATGGTGTTTGTAACGGCGTGCAGGTGAAATTAGGGCGGCTAAATCAGCTAATGTTAACAGCCGGAATCCAAAGAATTGATTTTCTACCAAATGCAGAATTCGCGCGATCGCCAGTGAAAAATGCTAGCCCACGTTGCTATTATTTAGCTTATCATCCTGAGAAAAACTGGCGCTTAGGACATACCCAAGAATTTCAAATGGAGTACGAAACTAACTTGGGGTTATTGCTTTCTTACTTGCGTTCATCAGAGAATATTTACGAGCAAATCGAGTTATTGCAAACATTAACTCGCTTGCAGGGAATGAAATTTGATACAGGGTATGGCGGCCCAGGATATCCTGTCACCGTAGGCGATTTACTAGATGAAGTTTACACCAAAGCTGGAGATTTAGGCATTTGGGCAGTGGTGCGTCGGGCTGCGGGGTTGCGCCAAATGGTTGATATCAGCCTATCAGATGCAGTCACGAGTATTTTAGTGCGGGGTAAGCAAATTGCTGTGGGTAAAGCTTACAGTGAAGCGTCCTTGATTAGCGTACCCATGTCTCACGATGAAATTGCCGATAAAATTAATCATTTTTGTCGTGAGGATATCCGCGATCGCGTCCTTACTCAAGAGATTTTAATCTATGTTGGCATTTTAATTCGCTCAGAACCCGAACTATTTCAGGGACTACTAACGCTGAGAGTCGGCTATCTGATCTTATTAATCACCAGCGAACTAGCGCGGGAATTGCATGTCACTCAAGATGAAGCTTACGATCGCTTAATGCAACTTTCACCCTTTGAAGTTAAAGTACGCTTGCGTCAGGTATTAACTGGATATACTGGTATGAGTAACCTATTGCGCCAGCAAGAATCACTCCACGTCAAACAAAAAGAAAGTGATATTGCTTGGGTGGTATTACCAGGAATCGCCGAAGGGATAGAAGTTCCGCCGGGAGGTTGGCGGCGGTTTCGCCAAGCCGAGGGTGCGACGGGGCGCGTACCAAAAGAATTTTTTAAACAAGTTTGGCTATTAATGCAACATTGCAAGGGTCTAGTAATTGGCGATAAACTAGAGCGGCGCAATCGTTTAGATAGTGAGATAATGTTGTCGGAAATGACAGCCGGGGAAAGAAATTTTGCTCTCTTGGTTGAGCATTTGCTGAATAAAATCGAAGCCCCAGAATATCGCCAAGTTAATATTGAAGCATTAATTGAATTAGGAGCGATCGCTGCCAATAATCCTAAGCTGCAAATTGAAGAATATATCGTGTTGGATGTGTTAATTGGCCATGCAGTGCGGTTAGCGTGGTTAGAGAATCATAGTCAACGTAGCGATCGCTATGATGAGGATAAGGCGAGTGCGTGGCGATCGTTTTACAATACCTCTCCTAGAGATTGCGCTAGTTATATTTTGAAGGCATTCAGGTTCTTAACGGAATTTGTGAAAGATTTTTAAACGCAAAGGATCGCAAAGGGAAGCGCAGAGGTACGCAGAGGATGAGAGAGAATGAGTTGAGTGGGGTGATTATTGCGTGTGCGATGAGGGTGCATACTGCTTTGGGGCCTGGTTTATTGGAGTCGGCTTATGAGGAGTGCTTGGATTATGAGTTGAAAAAAGCCGGATTGAATGTTGGTAAGCAAATTCCATTGCCTTTAGTTTATCAAGATGTGCAATTGGAATGTGTTTATCGATTAGATTTGATTGTCGAAAACCAAGTAATTGTAAAGATTAAATCTGTAGAGTCCTTCCACCCAATTCACTCCGTTCAACTCCTAACCTATCTCAAACTAGCAAACTGCAAACTAGGTCTTCTCCTTAACTTTAACGTCCTCCACCTCAAAGAAGGTATTAAACGCGTAGCCAACAACCTCTAACTCTCCCTCTGACTCTATCTCATCCTCTGCGAACCTCTGCGCTTCCCTCCGCGTCCCTTTGCGTTGAAAAAAAATATCCCCTACCTCCGATTCCAAAAGCAGGGGTTTTATTAAAACTACTTAACAGAAACAGCATCAACATCAATAGTGCTTCCACTAGAGGTAGAACCCTCAGTAGTATTAGGTACTTCAGCACCCACCTCACCCTTACGAGCTTTCCAGCCCTCAATAACTAGCCCAGACACTTCACTAACTAGCAGAGTCAAAAGGAAAACATCATCAATCTGTCCCGCAACTGGTATAAAATCTGGGAGAACATCAAATGGGCTGACCAAATAAACCAACGTTCCTAAAATTACCCACCAACGGTATTTGGGGTTACGAAGTACACTGCGATACCAGGTATAAAGTGATTGGATCGAAAATTTCATATTTTGAACCTCCAGTTATCATTTATTTTGACAAATTATTCTAAAAATTCACGGTGCGAATAACCGTCCTAGTTAGTTGGGAAGATGCTACTAGTAATCTGTCAACAAAGACAAATACAGTATTTGGTGCTGATATCTGCTTCTCTAGCCATAAGAGATATGCCTATATACTGATTTTACTTTATTAAAGATTTTATAAATTGCTCGGTATAGTCTTAAACTTCTGTGCAGATCCCAAGGAATAATCTTCTAATTTAAAATCAGCAAAAGGCTTCTTTTCTAACCTATTCCGTAGAGCCTCGTCAAGAATGACACCTGATGATTCTCTTTGAACACCAATAATTATCACACTTGTTTGATATGTCGTTAAATCCCGATTTGCCTGACAATCACTTCGTTGGAATTGACCCAAATTCAATAAGCGATAAATTTTCACACTTGGTGTATTAATAAATAATTTTTTTACCAAAAGTTGTATTTGTTTAGAACGTTCTAAAGCCACACGTTCTTGAATTAATTTATCACCTTTACAAGAAGCCGTGCCGACAGAGATAATCTCATTGGGAGCTTCCATTATATTCTCTATACCTTCTTGTTCTAAATTCAACTTTAAAAGGTCAACGCTAATAATTTCATCATTGGATTTAAGTTGAAAGTTGCTACCTAAAAGCCATTTATATTTTAGTGATAAAACCGCTATATTAAATTCCGCTATCCTTCCCTGACTATCCTTCCCTTCTTGATAAGAAAAGTAATCGATATTACCTTTTTTTTCTGGATATTGTCTGTAATAAGATGTGTCAAGTAAATTTGATTTGCGTGTGGCTAAAGTTACTATACTGAGTAATCCTAATATTACTAATAAAACTGCAAAAAATGTCAATAGCGGCACTTTTTGCGACTGCTGATTTTGAGGTAATGAATTGCTATTAATATCTACAGTTAAATGCTCAAGTTTAGAAGATTCTAAGATATTATTATTTGTCGGAGTCGTGTCTGTTAATTGAGTTTCTATTTCTTCTAAGGAATGCAAAATTTCTTGAGTACTGGCAGGACGTTTTTCTATATCTGATGCTGTTAGCCAATCAATTAAATTCAATAGTAAGGGTGAAATATGGGTCGCATGATTTTGCCAGTGCAACAAATTTTGCTGGACATCATACATCTCCAAAGGATGATATCCTGTCAGCAAAAATACAAAAGTGCGTCCCAAAGCAAAGAAATCTGACTGCGGTACTGCTTGACCATTCATTTGTTCTCGGGCGCTGTAGCCAGATGACATAAGTGCTGTCATCTTGTCGCCATTGCTTAGTTGGTCTTGGTAGGTTTTATTAATTTCATTGGCGGTACCAAAATCAATCAGTACTAGATTCCCCCAACCCTCCTCAAGGGGGGATCTAATCATAATGTTAGATGGCTTAATATCTCGATGTAGGTACTGTTTGCTATGTACTACATCTAAAATTTCTATCAACTGTCTTAACCAGTCTGTGGCTTGTTCTTGAGATATGGGGCTATTTTGCTGTAGCCACTGTTCTAAGTTGTAGCCATCGATTTTTTCCATTGCAATGCAATGCAACACTAAACCATTTCGGGTTTGATACTGAAAGTAACTATCTTCTTTGGGAATTCCGGGATGCTTGAATTGCCCCAACACCGTTATTTCTTGCTGAAATAGTTCTACTGCTTTGGCGTCGCCTGATAAATCCTCTTTGAGTATTTTGATAATTTTGGGGGTATCTTGCTCGTATGCCTCATAAACTTTACTAAAACCTGTTTTGTCATTTAACAAGCACGTCACCCGATAACGCCCTAGCAATTCTAGATGGGAACCACAACTTTGACAAAAGCGATTTTGATGATTATTCGGGTGATTTGGTTTAGGGCAAACGGGATTGATACAAAGGCTCATGACAGGAGAGTGGGGAGTGGAGGAGCAGGGGAGCAGGGGAGCAGGGGAGCAGGGGGGCAGGGGGGCAGGGGAGTGGGGAGCAGGGGAGAAATTGCAGTAAGTTTTTTCGCCCCTTTGCACCTCTGCCTCTTATGCCCAATGCCCAATTCCCCATGCCCAATCCTCCTAAACATCGCTCCTATTAATTCTTCTGTTGCTGTATGACTAATCCCGTCTAATAATCATGAGATTTTTTATTTGTGTTCAGCCAAGAAAGCTGCCACAGTTTGGTTAAATGCTTCTGGTTGTGTCAAAAACGGCCAATGATTGCCGGGAACTTGGCAGATACGTAAGTTTTGAAGATAAGTTTTGTAAGGTTGAATTTGCCAATTTTGGCGGTTCAGTCCTTGTTGTGGCTGGACGAATAAAGCAGGAATGTTAAGGGGAATTGTAAAACCTGGCACTTGCATTACTGCCTCAAAAATTCCGTCGCGGGCGGCTATGGTAAATTTGCTGCCCCAACTCCCATCGGGTTTTTGTTCTATTCCTGCTTGGAAGACTTGCTCTTGTAAAGAAGTCCATCCTTGATATTGCTTTAATTGCCGTGCTTGTTGTTCGGCTTCTTCTTGACTGGTAAAGGGCCCCATGCTTTTAAGAAAAGGCAAGAAGCGATATAACATTGGGAAAGTTACCCTGAAAAAACTGGGCATTTTCCAGATAAAAATCGGATCGACGAGAATTATACTCCGTACACGCTTTGGGTTTTGTCTTGCCCAGATGACGGCTAATTTACCTGTCCACGAGTGACTTACAATATGGGCAAAAGTCCATCCAAGACTATCCATGAGTGCTTCAAGGTCTGCGATCGCACTCTCAAAGCTATAATCTATCTCTGGTTTACTACTTTGGCCATGTCCGCGCATATCTGGCGCAACTATGTGGTAATCCGCCGCCAAGTAATCTCCTAAACTAGACCACACTAGAGCATGATCGCCTAAGCCATGTAACAGCAGTAAAGGTTCTTGACCTTGATTCCATTCTAAATAAGAAAGTTGGATATCAGGCTTTGATAAAGTTTGACGTACAGCCATCATTGCACATCCAGGCTTAGATAGTTTTGCGTTTATATGGTACTGCGAAAGATGGGGAGCAGCACTTCGGCTACGCTCAGTGACCGAGGAGCAGGGGAGCAGGGGAGACAAGGGGACAAGGGGACAAGGGGGAATTATTGAACAAGTCTTTTCCTTTTTTCTTGTCTACCTTGTCTCTTCCCCATGCCCCATGCCCCATGCCCAATGCCCAATGCCCAATGCCCAATACCCAATGCCCAATTCAATTGTTATCATTTACCACTTTATGACTCTGAGGATTGTACCAATTGACACGAAATAATGAGGCTAATGAATGCCAAGATCAATAAAAGGATGCCCCAAGGATATTAAAAGTACTATGCCAGAATTACACCAATCAATTGCCCAGCATTATCACGAACGAACTAAATACAACCCTGATACTCTCGCCTCTAAAAACCAGCGATTAGACTGGACTAAACAGCCAGTACCCTTTAAAGAGTACAAAATTGGCTCTACTTTTGATCTCAAACCCTATATCCAAGAAAAAACAGAGGCATTTGCTAATAACCCAGATACTCAGTGGTGGCAAAGACTTTCACGGCTATTGTTTCGTAGTTATGGATTGACAGCAAGAATGCCTTCTATGGGTAGTGCAGTGTATTTACGCGCTGCTCCCAGTGCAGGCGGACTATACCCTGCCGAGGTGTATGTGGTTTCGCGTGGTACATCGTTATTGCCGCCTGGTCTATATAACTACCAGTGTCGAACTCATTCTCTCATGCATTATTGGGAAAGTGATGTTTGGCAAACTTTGCAAGCAGCTTGTTTCTGGCATCCTTCTTTAGAAAATACCCAATTGGCAATTATTGTAACCGCGGTATTCTATCGTTCTGCGTGGCGCTATGAAGATCGGGCTTACCGTCGGATTTTTCTGGATACGGGACATCTGTTGGGTAATATCGAGTTAGCTGGTGCGGTTACTGATTATCGCCCCCATTTAATCGGCGGCTTTGTCGATGAATCGGTTAACGATCTGCTTTATATCGATCCGCAACAAGAAGGTGCGATCGCTGTCTTACCTCTGGCAGACTTATTAGATGTTAATCAAAATTTACCATTGGGATGTACTGCTTTACCTTCGGCTACTGAAACCAGTTATCCTCAAATCCCTGATGGCGAACTACTAACATATTTCCATCAACATACCCAGATCCAATCAGGTGTAACTGGTAATCTTAATCTACCAACTATTAAACAAGAAAAATCTTTAGAGGATAAATACAATTTTCCTTTCTGTTTAAAAATTCCCACCACCACTGCACCTATAAATTGGGGACAAAAACTATCAGAACTGGAAACCACTATGTATAAGCGACGCTCTACCCGCGCTTACAATGGTGATGATTTAAGCTTCGATGAATTGAAAAGTTTACTCGATTTCACTTACCAACCGCAAAATTACATCGACCAAAGTTTAGATATTTCTCCAGACTACTTCGATCTAAATTTAATCGAAACATTCATTGCTGTTTGCGGAGTCAAAGGACTGGAGGCGGGTTGTTACTATTACGCCCCCAAAGCCCAAGAATTACGCCAAATCCGGTTTAAAAACTTTCGGCGAGAGTTACATTTTCTCTGTTTGGGACAAGAATTAGGACGGGATGCGGCAGCGGTATTATTTCACACAGCCGATTTGAAAGCTGCGATCGCACAATATGGCGATCGCGTTTACCGTTACTTACACATGGATGCCGGTCATTTGGGACAACGCCTGAATTTAGCAGCAATGCACCTGAATGTCGGCGTCAGTGGTATCGGTGGATTCTTTGACGACCAAGTAAATGAAGTTTTAGGCATTCCTGCTGATGAAGCTGTTCTATATATCACTACATTGGGACGCCCAAGATAACAATAATCCCAGAGACGCTGAGAATCTAGAAAGTTTATTTTCTGTCCTTTACGTCTCTGTGCAAGCTTACGGGGCTACAACTTGGGCTAGGATGCAAGATAAAAGAAGCCTCATCGCCCTTTGTCCTTGTTGGTAGTACTGGTGATTTTTAGTACTTAGTATAAATAATTCGGCAACTAATTCGTAGGAATCTTTTATATCCATCCATATAATCCAATATAAAAACTGCTATGACGGCGAATAGTCCGTCCAGATTCTTTAATTCCACCGATATATTTTTGGATACCTATACATTTAATTTATAGCAAGGGACTGGGGACTGGTGACTGGGGATTGGGTGAAAAGTCTTGTTGTGTCTAAGTTTTATCATCTGTTAATGTCCTAACCACCAAGGCTTGTGCTATAACGTGAGTTCGACGGCTCTAAAAACCCCACTTCCATTCCTCTCCCCCACAGGGAGAGAGGCTTTGAAACCCTAATTTTTTCGTTGTCAACTAAAAATATTTCTGCCCCTCTGTGCCTCGGAGAGGGGTTGGGGAGAGGTTCATCGAACTCACGTTAATTTATGGTTGGGGTCTAAATACCCATCCATGACGTAATTCAGAATTGCGTTAGCGAGTCTGCGTACTCTGTAAGAGTTGCAAGCTACGCTTTTAGCGTCTCGTAGAGAGCGTCATTGCGAATGGGATTTTGGTAAATCCGGGTAATTTAGATTTTAGTCAGTTTTTCCTGAATGAATGTCCTGTTTTGCCTCTCGACTAGCTGTAGATGTGATCAGAAACGGATTATTAGGGAGAATTCTTTGAGCATCGAAAACGACGGTCGCGGCAGTGGCAGGTAATGTTATGGCTTTTGTATTAGTTATAGATAGCGTCGGCGCAGCCCAACCTAGTCATCGCTATAGACTGGTGAAGCTCCGATATTAAGCTGGTGTTATGTTGAATGGGGCAAGAGTGATAAAAAAGGGTTAATGTCTCTTACCTGCTCCCAGATATAGCTCACCCACTTTCGGGTCATTCAACAATTCTTCACCAGGGCCGGAGATCGCATCACGTCCCGATTCTAATACATATCCACGATTAGCCATCTCTAAAGCTTTACGGGCATTTTGTTCAACTAATACGATTGCAGTACCTGCCTGATTAATTTGTTTAATCTGCTCGAACACTTGTGTCACCAAAATCGGCGACAAAGCAGCAGATGGCTCATCTAAAATCAGCAAACCAGGTTCCAACATCAAAGCTTTGCCCATCGCTAGCATCTGGCGTTCTCCTCCAGAGAGAGTACCAGCGCGTTGACGACGGCGATCGCTTAATCTCGGAAACATAGTAAATATTTTATCTTTAATTGGTTTCAGGGGAGTGTTAAGCACAAAAGCACCCATCTCCAAATTCTCTTCAACACTTAGAGAAGGGAAAACATTGGCGATTTGCGGTACGTAGCACATTCCTCGTTGGACAATTTGATTGGACTTTAGCCCCACGATATTTTCACCTTTGAAAGTAATTGTGCCTGTGTGGGGGATCAAAAGCCCAAAAATTGCTTTTGCCAAAGTAGATTTACCTGCACCGTTGGGGCCAATCACTGTCACCAATTCTCCTGGTGCAACCTGAAAATTCACACCTTGCAGGATATCTACATCTTTGATGTATCCGGCGCGAACATTTTGAACTTCTAATAAATAGTCATTAGTCATTGGTCATTTGTCATTGGTCATTGGTCAACAGTCAAGTCAAACATAACTATTGACTATTGACTGTTGACTATGGACTATTGTGGGGTTTTTTGCAACTCTGGTCGTTCTTCTGGAAGAATCGCCCCTTCTACAGGGCAAACTTGGAGACAGATGCCACAGTCGATGCAAGTGGCAAAGTCAATCCAGTACCAATCAGTTCCCTTGGTGTTTTTGCCTGGGCCATCATGAATACAAGCTACTGGACAAGCATCTACGCAGTCAGCTACGCCTTCACAGACTTCTGTAACAATTGTATGCGGCATGTTCTCGATTCCCTCTTTTCTGTATCGGCTATTTCTAGCCTAGCAGGGGAGGGGAGGGCAGGGGAGCAGGGGGGCAGGGGAGACAAGGGGACAAGGAGATAAACAAAACTCCTAACTCCTAACTCTTAACTCTTTAACTCCTAACTCCTAACTCCTAACTCAGCACTCAGCACTCAGCACTCAGCACTCAGCACTCCTAATGCCCCATGCCCAATCCCCCACTCACTTAATGCAATGGTTCTATTTTTGGTGAACCATCAGCTTTGATCCAGGCAATTTGGGCAATGCGGCGATCGCTTGCATATTGGCGAATTGCCTCTGCATCTCTTCCCCCTAAGTCAATTTCTACTCGCACCAAATCAGTAGAATCTCGGAGTTTTTGTGCGTAGACAAAGGCGGCAGCGTTAGCACTAGCTGTCTCTGGTGCTACCAACCAGTCAGTCGCTGGAGTTTCTTGTGGTAATTGCTGGGTAGACAACAGAACTTGGTATAAATCTTCGATACTTAGTCCAAAACCAATTCCGGGAATGTTTTCTCCTTGAGGATGATATAGCCCCAAAAGCTGGTCATAGCGACCACCACGCCCTAAAACTCTGGTTTGGGATTCAGTATCGTTGACAACTTCAAAGACGATACCAGTATAGTAATCTATGGTTTGGATCAGGCTGAGGTCGAGGATTAACGGAAGTTTTTTCTCTGATTCTAGTAATTCTACTAGGGATTTGAGGTTATTCACTGCCTCTCGCTGTTCTTCATCTAAATCCAGACTACTAACTTTTTGCAACACGTCTGCACTTGATCCACGCAAATCCATGATGATTTGGGCGCGATCGCGCAGTTTGTCACTTAGAGGTAAATTATCTATGGTGATGCGGTCAAGATGAGCGATCGCACTGCGAACTCGATCCTGTAAATTAGCAGGAAAGGCACTCAGGAGCGATCGGGTAATTCCCGCCTCACCCAAAATTAAATGCCATCCCTGCAAACCCAGTGCTGCTAAACAATCTGCGACTAATAGCAGCACTTCCGCATTCGCCAGCAATCCACCAGCACCTAACAACTCCACCCCAGCTTGATAAAACTCTTGCTGGCGATTATGCCTACTTTCCCAAGTGCGACGAAACACATTGGCGTTGTAATACAACCGTTGGGGATAAGTAACACCAGCCATCCGAGTCACAACAGTACGAGCAATAGATGCTGTTAATTCTGGACGTAGCCCCAATTCATCATCTTCACCGTTTTGTTGTAGTTGAATCACCATTTGACGCTGGATTGCTTCCCCCGCCATCAGGGTATCCATCCGCTCCAAAGTCGAGGTGATAATCCTGTGATATCCCCAGCGATGAAACACCTGCTGTAACCGATCTTCAATCCAGCGTTTTTTCTCCACATCCAAGGGCAATAAATCCCTGGCTCCCGCTGCTGGTTGATACACCATTATTTTTTCTTCCCACCAAACAAACCACCGAACAAACCACTACCAGATTTATCTGGTTGCTTATCTCCATTATTGGGGGATGAAGTCACCTTCTGATCGCTAGGTTGTTGTCCTAAAGCCTTATCTATTTTAGGTTTCCATTGCAGAGCCGTTTCGTCAGTGGGGTCTAATTTGAGAGCGTTGTCAAAGTGGATTTTGGCCATTTTTAGCTGATTTTGCTTCAAATACACCATTGCAATTAAGCTATGACAGCGACTATTCTTTGGTTCTAGCTTCAGGGCCTCTTGCAACTCTACTTTGGCTGGGGCAAATTGGTTTTTGTCAATCAAAGATTGAGCGCGACGAATATACTGTTCTACAATCAAGTCTTCTTTTGGTGGCGCTGGTGCTGCTGCTGGTGTATTTTTTGGTGTGTTTGGCTGAGGTGTACTTGATTGGACTTTGGGTTGAGCAGGTAGCGGCGCGGCGGATGCTTTACCCGCACTCCGCATTAAATACACTAAATTCAACTCACTAGCTTGGGCAATAACTTGCAGTGCTTGTTCTAAAGAATCATATTGAGTTTGGGCTAGTTTTGCGATCGCAGTTTTATAAAAATGATCGATATTAGCTGCCTCAACTAACTGTTTAGCCAAGTCAGTATTGAGAGTTACCGAAGTCGATTCTTGTACCAGACGCTTGCCAATTTGCGACAAAATTAGAATATATTCAGTGCGAGTGCGATCGCCAGAGAGTTTTTCGTAAGCCGGGTTAACCAGCTTTGATAACAATTCGTTACCGAGATGTTTTTGAGCAGCAGTTTCAGTAAGACTACTGTCTGGGTGCAAACGGCGGGCGACTTGGAGATAGCGTTTGCGAATCTCTTTAACATCGGCATCAACTGCAACGCACAGCACTGCGTGATGATCTATGAAATCATATTTAAATAGTCCACGATCTATTTTGAAAGACATATAGAGTTTTTGCACCAAAGGAGCAGTTAGATTGCTTTTAGTGTACCCAAAGTCGTAGAGAAAGCCCCCATCTGCTACACCCAAGCTGACAGTGGTGGAACCCGTAAAAGTTCGTGACTGAGAGAGTCGTGAATATAACTATTTGTGGCAAGAATTCTACCAGACTCAATTTTGACAGCAGTACCATCGTAGGCTGTGATTCTGCCCCCGGCTTCTTGTACCAAAATTATCCCGGCAGCAATATCCCAAGGAGAAAGTCCCCGTTCCCAGTAACCATCGACACGTCCACAGGCAACATACGCCAAATCTAGCGATGCCGAACCGCTACGTCTAACTCCTTGGGTAAGATGGGTAAGATGAGTAAATTCTGCGTAGTTGTTATCAGAGGTTTCGCGGCGATCGTAGGCAAATCCTGTTACTAGTAGGCTTTTATTCAGTTCAGATGTTACTGAAACCTCGATCCGCTGACGGTTACGCGTTGCCCCTAAGCCAGCAGCAGCCCGGAATAGCTCATTGTGAAATGGGTCATAAATTACACCAACTTGGGGAACGCCATTAATTAACAGCCCGATGGAAACGGCGAAGAATGGGTATTGATGAGCGTAGTTGGTTGTGCCATCAAGAGGATCTATTGCCCAAAGGTACTCATTCTGTTGATTACCTAATTTCCCTGATTCTTCAGCGAGGATCGAGTGCTGGGGAAAGTGGCCACGCAAAATTTCTAAAATCAACTCTTCTGAAGCTTTATCAGCAGCCGTGACTAAATCACCAGGGCGTCCTTTTTCAATAATTGCATCTTCTAACTTACCCAAGTAACCTTGCAAAATAGCACCAGCAGCCAAGGCCGCTTCTGTAGCAATATCTAGAAAAATTTGTAAATTTGTCATTTGTCATTTGTCATTTGTCATTGGGCATTTATTATTGGGCATGGGGCATTGGTTTATTTCCCTTTAGTTCCTAGTTCCTAGTCCCCAATCCCCAGTCCCCAGTCCCCAGTCCTCAAAGATTTTGGCGGCGAAACTCGGCGGGAGTGAGGCGCATGGGTTTTTCTGGGTTCCAGATTCCTTGCCCCATGAGTCTAGCCCATTGTTGGGCACGTTCTAAACGCAGGTCATATTTGTGGTTAGGCGATCGCCCTACAAACATTGCATTCCCTTGTTTGACTAATTCTTCATTCAATAACACCTTATTTTTCCACACATAAGCTAGAGTTCGCCCGATTTTGTCTTTTGCTTCTAAATCAAACTCCAGCGTTACCGATTCTTCTACACCACCAATTAGATTCTCTAACTGTTCTTTTGCTGCTTCCCCCCAAGGGCGCTGTCGCAAATCTGGTGCATCAACTCCCACTAACCGCACTTGGGAAATCAAATTTGGTTGTTCAGCCATGCCCAAAACTTCCAAACTTTGCCCACTAACTACCCGCGCTACTTTCACTTGGGCTTCATTGTTTGGCAGCTGGTTCTTGCCTTGGCAACTCACCAAGAGCAATAAACAAGCCAAAATAGCTATTTTTTGCACCCACTCACCAAGACGCACAACCATCAAAAATTCTCCTATGGTCGCTGCATATACCGAGCAGAACCTCTTTCCCCCTGCCTCCTGCCCCCTGCCTTATTCAATTGTTTATTCCTCATCTAAGGGTAAACCCGCTTTAACTCTTCCCCTAGCAAAATAGCGTCCAAACTGAAGTTCGTAGACTTCATCTTCATCTTGCGTCTCCACTTCCAAGTCAGAACGGGGGTAACTCACACACAACAAGGCATAACCTTGCTGACGTAAATCTGGCGACAAGCCGATCGCTTCTGGTTGGTAAATTTCTCCTGATAACACTCTCACAGCACAAGCAGTGCAAGCCCCGTTGCGACAGGAAAACGGTAGTTCTACCCCTTGTTTTTCGCCAGTGTGCAGGATGTAGCGGTCTTCTGGCACTTGTAGGGTGTGTGTTTTGCCAGTGGCGCGATCGCGAACTTTTATTGTGTATGTACGGGACATCTGGATTTGCGTTTTCGGATTAGGACTATCAGATTTAATCTAAAATATCTTTCTTATCTTTGCATTTTCTGGGATTTTATAGTACGATCGTAACTTGTGACACCTGGAGAGGTGGCCGAGTGGTTTAAGGCGCAGACCTGGAAAGTCTGTTTAGGGAAACTTAACGGGGGTTCGAATCCCCCCCTCTCCGTTCTCAAAGCTTAGTCTAAATATATAGTTTGAATATAGCCAAATATATTTAAAACTAAAAAAATTAAATATGATTTTCAAAAATCTTTGCAACACAATGAATCATCTGTAGAGGCATACAGATGTACGCCCCTAATAGGTATTTCGTGAAATGGTATAACACCAAAAATATTAAATGTTAAGGCACCTCAATGGGAATCAAAGCATTTTCTGGCAAATAGTTGGAAAAACGCCCTTCATCTGCAAGCACCAAAATCAGACGCAGAGGATAATCTGGCGGAACTTGCAAGTCTGCCCACGGTACTGCCAACTCTAAACAACTATTTATTGCTACTTGAGCGCGACTGAAACGGGGATGCCATTGATGATTGTCTCCCGCTTCCCGAAACTGAATCGATTGCGTCAGCAAGTTAACTTCTAAAAGATGGTGGAAATGGTAATTAAGTGGGGCTGCATCTGGTACATCTGCCAAGGGAATTGGGCTGTTAACCATTGTTTTTTCTGGATAGAACCACAACAAATTCAATTCTGTTGGCAAATCCCGTCCTGGTGCAGCGCCACTTTTAAAGTCCAACCGTAAATAGAAATTTAAGTGATCGACCCCGTACCAAAGTCGCTGGATAACACTGCTGTTATGCATCGTCCCCCGCGCCCCGCCGATTTCTATGCGTCCAGCTTTGTCCCAATCTTGTTCGTCACCCTTACCATCAATGACGGGGTGAATAAACCCTTGTGGGGTGTGGTTTGCTTGTGCTGCATGGATTTCCACTGGTTGCTTGAGATAGGGCGGTATAGGTTCATTTAATGCCTTGTAAATGCCAAACAGATGTTCTCGAAACAACCGATCAAAAATGGCATCCTGATTTGAGGAGTGTCCTGCACCAAACCACCAAAACCAGTCGGAACCCTCTGCGGCATACAATGCTTCCCATGCTTCGGGGTTATTTTCTTCCGTCGCTTCGGGATGACTTGCAAGCATTTTCCTTGCTTCTGTCAAGTAATCCCAAGCACGATTTTTGGCGGGATCGCCGATCCAGGTGGTGAAACTGCCATCTACCCAAGAACCGCTATGTAGTTGCCCTCCGGGAATAGTGGCTGTGGCTGGAAATTCTTCCAGAAATTCGGAGACAGTAACGAGTTTGAGGTGGGGTTCATCGCTCAAACTTTGATATAAAGCTTCTAAGAATGGTTTGCCATCTTGGGAATAAAATTCCCAGCAATTTTCTCCATCTAAGGCGATGGTAACTAGCCAAGGTTGTTCGCTATGACTATCTCTTTGCTTTTTAGCGATCGCTTGCAAATGTCCCACTAAATCTGCTGCTGCCTTTTTTGCAGGCATTGCACCATAAGTAAAACCAATCAAGTCTGATAATCTGTGGTCGCGAAACACAATTGACAAGTCACCCTCGGCGGTTTGCAGGCGATAGGGTCGATACAACAATTCTGGTTGCTCCACATTCCCCGCCCCATCCCGATGAAAAAGGTGTTTCAGCGTCCACCCTAAGACGGCTTCATCTGAGCATATCCACTTATATCCTTGGTTAATAATATCTGGAAGTATTGCTGGACTTACTGATTGTTCTGAAGGCCATAAACCACGAGGTATCTGCCCAAAGCGGTCTTTATATAAGTCCCAAGCTTTCCGCAAGTGGCGGGGGATATCTTCTGCCCATTGAAAGCGTTGCTTCGGTAGTGTCATATTGGGCACAGCTACCCGACCGGAGTTAGTATCAGCTAGCAACGGTAAAATCGGGTGAGTATAAGGCGTGGTGGTAACTTCTAGCTGCCCCGCTTCCTGCATTTTCCGATGTTGGGGGATAATCCGGCTCAAGATTTCTCGCTGTTTGGAATAAATGCGCTGGCGATCGCTTAAAGTAAAATTCCGTCCCTGTTTTAACCAAGCAGCAATTTCCGGGTCATCCCAAAACAGCGGATCGATCCAAGCCAAATTGTGCCAAGCTAGCAAATCACCATAATCTGGCAATTCCCAATTTGCTAAACACCAAGCTTGCCCCTTATCCTGCCTTTGCTGGTACAACTCGGCATAGCGGGGATGCGGATCGATCAGGGTATGGTGATTAGCATCAAAAAAGTGTTGGATAATAAATTCGCGCTGTTGCTGGGTAAGTTGCTCATCCGGTGTCAAACTGGCTGTGAGATAAGGGTCAAAAGCAGTGCCAGCAATATAATCTTCGAGTTGCAATATCAGCGATGGAACTAAATTTACCGTTTGGTGTAACTTAGGATACCGCTCTAAAAGCAATACTAAATCCAGATAATCTTTAGTTCCATGCAAACGTACCCAGGGAAGACGGTACTGCTGACTCGAAGATAGCGAAACGCCGCTGCCAGGAGATTTGTACAGCGGCTGATGTTGATGCCAGATAAAAGCGATGTAGAGAGGATGGGACATAGAAATAGTTAGGAGTTAAGAATAAGGAGTTAGGAGTTGATTCAAACTCATAACTCCTAACTTCTAACTCCTAACTTTTACACCACTTGCTCAATTTCTGCAATTTCGGGAATCATTTCCTTGAGGCGGCGCTCAATACCCATTCTCAGGGTCATTGCAGAACTGGGGCAAGAACCACACGCACCTTGCAGGCGCAGTTTTACAACAGGCCCATCGAGTTCTACTAGTTCCACATTGCCGCCATCAGACATGAGATAAGGGCGCATTTCATCTAAGACTGTTTCAACGTTGTCAATTGTGAGTTCCATAGTTTAGACCTGCTAAGTTAATGATGGACATTGGGGATGGGGGATTGGGCATGGGGCATGGGGCATTAATGATCTCTGTGCCAGATGCGCGGTTACTCATTAACCATTATCCAAAATTTTATTTTTCAGCTTTGTTAAATCGATCCTAAATCTAATTGCCGCTAGATTGTCAGGTGTCAGTTTTTAATAACTTTTGACTAAACCACTGATGATTTTAGCAACTTGATATTAGATTAGCTGAACAATTTGTCGTGCAAGCCCTCCTACTCTACTTTAGCGGTTAAAGTCCTGAAGAGAACGCCAGGAGGTGACGGATAAGGAAGGTTTTTTCCCAATCCCCATGCCCAATATGGTTATTAAATAATAATTACTAAAAAACTTTCAAGTTTAAAACTCAAAACCCAGTACTGGTAATCTTCCAAATGACTAATGACCAATGACTAATGACTAATGACTAACATTCAGCACTACTTGTTGAGTCGCTATCATTAGACGAAACCATGACTGGTTGTTGATATAGTGGCACGGTGAATGTGACTGTTGAACCAAGTCCTTCGCCCAAACTATAAAAATGTACCTCACCGCCCATTGCCTCCACTAGCTTTTGGGATATTGCCAGTCCCAAACCTGTGCCGCCGTACTGGCGAGTCCGGGAACCATCCACCTGAGAGAATAATTGAAACAATTTATCTTGTTTATCTAAGGAAACACCAATACCAGTGTCTGCCACACGTACTCTCACCATGCCAGGAAATTGCTGCTCTTGAAAGTTCACCTGAAAATTCGCCTTTTTGAGTACTAAATCAGCGCTGACAGTGACGCCACCCTCATGAGTAAATTTAATGGCATTACCTACCAAATTGAGCATCACTTGTAGCAACCGTTGGTAGTTGCTTTGGACAATGATTTCATCAGAGGTAGCAGGCATTTGCATCTGAAAGCTGAGGTTTCTCATTTCTGCTTGGGGACGCATGAAACCTTCTACATGACTGAATAGCTCATCTAGCTTGACTGGAGCGTAAGCTAGCTCCATTTTACCAGCTTCGATTTTGGCAATGTCCAAAATATCGTTGATGATATTCAGCAGATGTATCGATAAGTGGTGAGCTTCTGCTAAAAACTGATTTTGTTCTTCTGGATCGTCTGCCATCCCTTCCAAAATCAGCTTCAAAAAGCCAATCATACCGTTAAGGGGGGTACGAATTTCATGGGATACATTAGCTAGAAACTCACTTTTGAGGCGGGAAGCTTCTTCGGCTTTTTGACGCGCTATTTCTAATTCTTCATATAAAGTAGCATGAGCGATCGCAGTTCCCAATTGATCTGCTGCTTCTTTTGCCAGTTCTAATTCCGATTCTGTTAATGTATAGCATTCATCCTGCCAATTCAAGGCAACCAATCCATTGGCTTGGTCTTGATAGCAAGTCGCAACTACTAAAGTTTTCTGCCGCCCAGACTCTTTGTATCCAGGCACTTCCATCGTAACTGGTTCTAGGGTTGCCAAGGCTTGAGCAAAGGCAGGCTCAGAAGCTATATCTATGTCCAAGCCAAGCATTGATTTGAGTTCTGGCTGGCGATACTCAGCCTTCACCTGCACTTTTGAGCTTGAGGGCTGATAAGGACAAATAATGCAGCGTTCTAGCCGCAGTGCTTTCCCCAAACTGTCAACTGTTTGCTGCCAAATAATATCTAAATCTAATGTCCGGCGAATATTTCTGGTAATGCGATTTACCAATTTTTGGTGTTGCTGCGATCGCAAAGCCAACTCTATTTGTGTGGGCGTTTTTGATGCCACGCGCGCTTGTTTTTTGTTGAGTGTCGCTTGTATTAAGCGTCCCATCACTAAAACGGTAGTGGCAGTGGTTCCCAAACTCGGCATAATCGGACTGATCGCTAAGTCCAACTCAAATAATTCTTTCTGATAGCTAAACCAACATTGAAACCTTTCTGGCACCAAACTTGTCAAAATTCGGTGCAATCGTTCCAAATAACTAACCTTATCCACTGGGGCAAAGGTTTGAGTCTGGTTCAGCTCGTCAACTATTTTTTCAGTATTTAACCCCAGGAGTTCGCTGTACTGCCAACAAAAGGTCAGATAGCGCCCTGCCCCATCTTGCGTATAAACTAACTCGGCTCCTAGAGTTGGTAATGAGCCATCAGTCTTACTGGTAATAGATTCCAGATTTTGGGAAAATACATTTGACAATTGGGAATTGGCAGTAATAGTCATTAATTGAGTTGGATAGACAAAGGGTATCCGACCGTAATTTTACTAAAGCCGCTGAAATTTATACATAAATTTTTACAGCTTTTTTGTGTTTGATGGGGTATTTTTTATTGTTCTGAAAACCAGATTGGCAAACTTTACTTTTTTTAACTTGCATTGACAGTTAAATAATGGCAATGGCGTTAATCGTTCCATTCACCGCGAGGAGGAACAGGAGTACGCACAGGCGTACGCGTTAGTTCGTCATCTCTGAGGAGTTCACCCCGTAACCACTGGCGAATCGCCACCTCAATTACTTTACTTGGGTCATTGGTGAGATGCTGAATTTGCTCTAGTAACTCGGAGTCTAGGCGGACAGCAATTTCTACCTTATCGGCTGGTGTATTTTCCGCTTTGGTAGTTTTCTCTCTCATATTCATAGGTTTATATACTCTGAATTCTTTGAATTGGTTTTGTCTAAAGCTTTGTAAAGTAGTTATATTCATTATTTGGGCTAATTCGCTGAAAAATTTTCAAGGGCACAGTTCAATAATTCCCTGAAATAGCACCAAAGTAACAGCTTTAAGTTTTAAATCGCATTTTTCATATAACTGACTAGACAATGGCTTTATAAATTTTGCTGATAAATCAGCGATTACGGGCAATTAGCAGTCGCAATTGCCCACGATCTCGACACGATCCCTAGATGTACTTATTTACATTTATTGTACGCTCCTAACTGTTGAATACTAGCAGCGACAAATAGACCTTCATAATATTCTTAAATGTCCACCTATTTAGATCGAAAGTTCAAGATGGGGTGAAGAGGGGACTGGGGATTGGGGACTGGGAACTGGGGACTGGGAACTGGGAAATAATTTTTCTACTATCCAATCCCCAGTCCCCAAAACCCAAAACCCAATACCCAAAACCCAATACCCAATACCCAATACCCAGTCCCCAGTCCCCAGTCCCCAGTAAAAGCAGCGTCTTGGCAAAGAAAGCATTAAAATACATTAAGTAAATTGCCCTTTTAACTTTGGTTGCTGCTAAGGCAAAGATAGTATATGACTGACGTTCCCGCAGTTCGCATTCGCAATTTTTGTATTATTGCTCACATCGACCACGGGAAATCAACCCTCGCCGATCGCTTACTACAAGCTACTGGCACTGTTGAAGACCGACAGATGAAGGAACAGTTTCTCGACAATATGGATTTGGAACGGGAGCGCGGCATTACGATTAAGCTGCAAGCTGCCCGGATGAACTACACAGCTAAGGATGGTCAGCAGTATGTGCTGAACTTGATTGATACTCCGGGGCATGTGGATTTCTCTTATGAAGTCTCCCGCTCTCTTGTTGCTTGTGAAGGAGCGCTATTGGTAGTAGATGCGTCCCAAGGTGTGGAAGCGCAAACTTTGGCTAATGTATATTTAGCGTTAGAGAATAACCTGGAAATTATCCCGGTTTTGAATAAAATTGATTTGCCGGGGGCTGAACCAGAACGGGTAATTGGCGAAATTGAAGAAATTATCGGTCTAGATTGCAGTGGGGCAATTCTAGCCTCTGCTAAAGAAGGAATTGGGATTGATGAGATTTTAGAAGCAGTTGTCGAGCGGATACCGCCACCGCCAAATACGATAAATGAACGCTTACGAGCGTTAATTTTTGATAGCTATTACGACAGTTACCGGGGAGTAATTGTGTATTTCCGGGTGATGGATGGCACCGTGAAAAAAGGCGATCGCATCCATTTAATGGCATCGGGTAAAGAATTTGAAATTGATGAGTTAGGCGTTCTTTCTCCGACTCAAAAGCAAGTTGATGAACTGCACGCTGGGGAAGTAGGCTATTTGGGAGCGGCAATTAAAGCTGTAGCTGATGCACGGGTAGGAGACACAATTACCCTTAGTAAGGCGAAAGCGGAAGCACCCTTACCAGGTTACGCAGAAGCGAACCCGATGGTTTTTTGTGGGATGTTCCCCATTGATGCCGATCAATTTGAAGATTTGCGGGAAGCCTTGGAAAAGCTGGAACTCAACGATGCAGCGCTGCATTACGAACCAGAAACTTCGAGCGCGATGGGGTTTGGTTTCCGTTGCGGGTTCTTGGGTTTGCTGCACATGGAAATTGTCCAAGAACGTCTAGAGCGGGAGTATAACCTGGATTTAATCATTACAGCCCCCTCGGTGGTTTATAAGGTGATTACCATCAAAGGTGAGGAACTGTACATCGATAATCCTAGCCGTTTACCTTCTCCCAACGATCGCGAAAGAATTGAAGAACCCTACGTCCAAGTAGAGATGATTACCCCGGAAACTTATGTTGGCACCTTGATGGAGTTGTCACAAAATCGTCGGGGCATCTTCAAAGATATGAAATATCTTGCCCAAGGACGAACCACCCTCACTTATGAGCTACCCTTGGCGGAAGTTGTAACTGACTTTTTTGACCAGATGAAATCGCGATCGCGCGGTTACGCCAGTATGGAATATCACATCATTGGCTACCGTGAAAATCCTTTGGTGAAGCTGGATATCATGATTAACGGCGATCCCGTCGATTCCTTGGCGATGATTGTGCATCGAGATAAAGCTTACAACGTCGGGCGGGCAATGGCCGAAAAACTCAAGGAACTAATTCCCCGCCATCAATTCAAAGTGCCAATTCAGGCATCTATTGGCAGTAAAGTTATTGCCAGCGAACACATCCCTGCTTTGCGTAAAGATGTGTTAGCCAAATGCTACGGTGGTGACATCAGTCGCAAGAAAAAACTTTTGCAGAAGCAAGCAAAAGGTAAAAAGCGGATGAAATCTGTAGGTACTGTAGATGTACCCCAGGAAGCCTTTATGGCAGTACTGCGCTTGGATCAAAGCTAATTTAAGAGTGTTTATCCAAAAACAATTGGCTACTTGCGCCTACATCTCAACCGGAAAAAACATACAGCAGAATTCAGGAGAAAAATACCCTCAATACGCTTCGGTTAAAGGGGAAAGGGTAAAGGGGAAAGGTTTTGAATACATCCTTTACCCGCAAACCCATTCCCCAGACCACAAGGAAAGTGAAAAATTCCAGCATCTTTTCAGAAATAGTGGTAACTTGCTGTTGGTATATTTTCTAAGGTAGTGGTAAATATATAGTGATAGCAAAGACTGTAAACCCTTACTATATAAGGACTGACAAGATAAAAATCACTACTTTTATACCACTACCCAAAATATCATGAGTCGCAAGCAGGCCCAAGAAAAGCTCTCTGAGGTAGAGCGAAAATATCGCACTCTCGTAGAACAAATTCCGGGCGTTGTATATATCTCACCGATTAATACCACTGCAAATGAAGCTTATATTAGTCCGCAACTGCAACAATTATTGGGCATTGCTCCCGAAGATTGGAATCCTGGTTTATTCAATAGTTGGTTAGATTACACTCATCCAAACGATCGCGATCGCCTTTGGCAAGCTGTAAACACTACAATCGCTACCGGAGAGCCTTTGAGGATTGAGTATCGGATGATTAGGCGCGATGGCAGAACAATTTGGGTACGAAACCAAGCCAATCTCGTTTTTTGTGCCGATGGACAAACTCAGCTTCTTCAGGGTTTAGTATTGGATATTAGCGATGTCTATGACGAATTTTGTTTACGCAAACAAGCACAAGAGAGCGAAGAACTTTATCGTACCATCCTCGAAGACCAAACAGAATTGATTGCTAGAGGCTTACCAGATGGCACTTTTACCTTTATCAATGAAGCTTACCGTCGATTTTTTGGACTGGAGCGAGACAAAATTATCGGTCAGCACTACAAACCTGTTGTGTTTGAGGAAGACCAAGAACGTGTTTTTAGTCTGGTAAATTCCATTAGCTTAGAAAATCCGGTTATCACAATTGAAAATCGCGTTGTAGCTTGCCAAGGAGTGCGGTGGGCGCAGTGGATTGTTCGAGGGATATTTGATGACCAAGGTGCGATTGTAGAACTTCAATCTGTTGGACGAGATATTACCGATCGCAAACTGGTAGAACAAGCTTTAAGTGAAAATGAACAAAAATTCCGGGCGATTTTCAATCAAACCATTCAGTTTATCGGATTGCTTCAGCCGAATGGAATTGTATTAGAAGCCAACCAAACAGCACTAGACTTTGCTGGGATTAATCGAGAAGAAGTAGTTGGCAAGCCTTTTTGGGAAGCAAAGTGGTGGACAATTTCTCTAAATACTCAAGAGCAATTAAAAACTGCGATCGCAGCTGCTGCTAAGGGTGAATCTATTCGCTATGAAGTTGAGATTTTAGGTCGAGATGGTCAAGCGATCGCGATTGATTTCTCACTGCGTCCTATACTCGATCGAACCGGGCATATCACCCTACTGCTCTCAGAAGGACGAGATATTACTGAATATAAAGTCGCGCTTCAGGAACGCCACAAAGCTGAAGAGGCATTGCGCTCCAGTCAAGACTTTCTGCAAAAGGTTGCTAATACTATACCGCATATTTTGTATTTGTTTGACCTTTTACAAGGAACAAGTATCTATCTTAATCAGAAAAGTGTGGCTATTTTAGGCTACTCTCCAGAGGAATTTTGTAACGCAGATCCGCAGTGGCTAATGAATTGCTTTCATCCAGACGATCGATACCTCTGCTATGACATACCGAATCGCTTTGTCAACCTGAACGACAATGAAGTACTTTCCACTGAATACCGATTCCGACACAAAAATGGAGAGTGGCGTTGGCTAAATACACGAGAAGTCGTATTTGCCAGAGATGCTAACGGCACTCCAACGCAGATTCTTGGCTCGGTAGAAGACATTAGCACTCGTAAAGAAGCTGAAGTGATGTTGCGACAGCAAGCAGAGGGAGAACGGTTAATTACTGAAGTCACTCAACAGATTCGGCAATCACTGAATTTGGAGGAGGTTCTGAATACAACAGTAAATAGTATTCGCCAGTGTTTAGGTTCAGATTCCGTAGCTATCTACCAGTTACAATCTGACGGAAGTGGGAATTTTGCGGCAAAATCAGTGGGTGATAACTATCCTCAGAGATTAGAACTGACAATGCACCCATTTTCGCTCAAACAAGATTTTAGCGACTATTACCAGGGATTACCTAAAGTCTTCCATAATATTCAGGAATCTGATTTTTCAGCCGAGGTTTTTGAGTTATTACAACTCTATCGAGTTAAAGCGGCTATAATAGTGCCGATTTTGAATGAAGAGCATCTCTGGGGTTTACTCATTGTTCACCAGTGTACCGCACCTCGTTATTGGCAAGCGTTTGAAGTGAATTTGTTGCAGCAATTGGCTAGTCAAGTAGCGATCGCTATTCATCAATCAGTACTTTACCAGCAAGTGCAAGCTGCCAATGAAGAATTACAAAGATTAGCTACTTTAGATGGTTTGACTCAAATAGCCAATCGCCGCCGATTCGATCAATATCTGGAATCTGAGTGGCAACGACTCAAACGCGAGCAACTTTCACTATCTTTAATTTTGTTAGATGTCGATTTTTTTAAACTCTACAATGACACTTATGGTCATTTAGGAGGGGATGATTGTTTGCGACAATTAGCAAGTGCCCTCAAAAATATTGTTAAGCGTCCAGCCGATTTAGTCGCTCGTTACGGTGGAGAAGAATTTGCTATCATTTTGCCTAATACAGAGATTCAAGGAGCAATCTATGTAGCTCAAACTATTCGACAAGCAGTGCGCGACTTAGCCATTCCCCATGCTCAGTCTCGCGTGTGCGATCGTGTTACCGTTAGTCTAGGTGTTGTTAGCATTGTGCCAAATTCCGAAATTTCGCCGCCAGACTTGATTAATGCAGCAGACAAAGCACTTTATGTAGCCAAACAGCAAGGACGCGATCGAGTTCATGCCGTTTCCGTCGTTATCCCTTCTTGATACCTGACTTGGGAAACGGGTACTCAATTAAGAAAAGGCAGGAGGCAGTAGGCAGAAGGCAGGAGGAAAGAAGTATGAATGAAAACTTTAGTTCTGGATCTAGAGCCGCAGTTTAAAAATAAGATTTGTATTAAGACCTACTCTTCCGTAATCAAAAGCGTCCATACCCTAAGTGATGTATTTGCGCGTAGGTTTCTCCTACCCTCTGCCCCCTGTCTTACTTCCTATCCTTAGCCTACACAATTGATAACCTTTAACAAAATCACTGTTAAAAAATCTAAAAATTTTAGTAAAAGTACTCACTGCATTCGCCAGACTTGTATTTTTAGGTAAATGTAGTTTGTTAGATATTTATAAAGTGTTGGGGAGTCTAGTAGATGAAGATACTGGTACTGAGTTGGGAGTTTCCACCAAGGATTATTGGAGGAATTGCACGACATGTGGCGGAGTTGTACCCGGAGCTGGTAAAGCTAGGACATGAAATTCACCTGATTACAGCTGAGTTTGGTCACGCATCGATGTATGAGGTTGTTGAAGGAGTAAAGATACATCGAGTGCCAGTGGCATACAGTAACGACTTTTTCCACTGGGTAGTGAATCTCAACTTGAGTATGGGAGATCACGGTGGTAAATTGATTTTAGAAGAAGGGCCCTTTGATTTAATTCATGCCCATGATTGGTTAGTCGGAGATGCGGCGATCGCTCTCAAGCATAATTTTAAAATACCACTAATTGCCACAATTCATGCTACTGAATACGGACGCTATAACGGGATTCACACAGATATCCAAGGTTATATAAATGGCAAAGAAACCTTGCTAGCTTACAATGCTTGGCGGATTATTGTTTGTAGCGACTATATGCGCCAAGAAGTAGAACGAGCGCTCTACAGTCCTTGGGACAAAATTGATGTCATTTATAACGGTATCCGAGCCGAAAAGAAACAGCATCACATCGATTTTCATGCTCTGGATTTTCGCCGCCAATTTGCCGCAGACGAAGAGAAAATAGTTTATTACCTCGGTCGGATGACCTACGAAAAAGGTGTGCCGATATTACTTAATGCTGCACCCAAAATCCTTTCAGAAATGGGAGGTAACGTGAAATTTGTAATCGTTGGTGGCGGCAATACTGACCATCTCAAGCGCCAAGCCTGGGATTTAGGCATTTGGCATCATTGCTATTTTACCGGTTTTCTCTCCGATGAATACTTAGATAAATTTCAAACTGTCGCAGACTGTGCAGTTTTTCCGAGTCTTTACGAACCCTTTGGGATCGTAGCTTTAGAAAGCTTTGCTTCTCGTGTACCCGTAGTAGTTTCTGATACTGGTGGTTTTCCTGAAGTGGTGCAACATACCAAAACAGGCATTGTCACTTGGGTGAACAATCCCGATTCTTTAGCTTGGGGAATTTTGGAAGTGTTGAAAAATCCAGATTATCGCCAATGGCTGGTGGATAACGCTTATGAGGATTTAGAGCGCCGCTTTAGCTGGCCGAAATTAGCCAAGCAAACCGAGCAAGTATATCAGCAAGTCGTACAAGAGCGATCGCAAATACCGTGGTAATATAGCTCCCCGATTTCTTCAAGAAGTTGGGGATCTAAAATTTTATTTGAACTTGCATAAATCCTTAATCAACCTTTGATAAGTTTATAGCTGGTACTGCTGCAATTTCTGGAGTAGTGCAAATTTAATCTGGTTTTAGATATTACAGCATAGTTCAAGTTGGTAAGGTACACAAGCTAAATCTGTTACTCAGGTATAAAGCATGTTTTACTCCTGAATTATGCTGTATTTTTAGAATTCCGAAATCAGTAATATCATGTCCGCTTGATTGCTTATTAAACTCGAAGAACCCCACCCCGCCAAAGCTGTGCTTTGTCTCCCCTCCCCGCAGGCGGGGAGGGGTTGGGGGTGGGGTTCTTTTATTATGGGTAATTTGGCGGACATGATATAACACGAGAAAAAGCTAATTCATCAAGGATGACTATATGAAACTGCTTCCTTTGGATAAACTAGGAGCTAGAGAAGCCAACGGTATTGTTGATTTTGGACTATTTCTACCTTGGGTTTCTCAAAAGGATGGAAATCGGCTAATAATTAAAATTATCCACGAAAAAGATCAATTTCTCCAAGATATTCAACCCTTAGAATTTGAACTCAAGCATTCTATCGACTCAGAGTATGGTGATTATTGGTCAACTCAAATAGATATCAAAACTCAATCAAAACCCAGTGCCAAATCTGCATGGGGAGAACCAGGTAGATATGTTTACCGCTATTGCTTACAAAATCCCAATCGGGGAGAAATAGATTGGATTATTGACCCTTTTGCCAGAGAATTTGGTGTAGGTAAATTATCCGCTTTCACGCTTGGCTATCAACAATATGAGTGGAGCCAGAAGGAAAAAACTTGGAAAACTCCAAACTTAAAAGATATTGTTCTCTACGAATTGATGATTGATGAATTCGGCGGCAATATTGATGGGACAATTGAAAAACTCGCCTATCTAGCAGATTTGGGAGTTAATTGTCTGGAAATCATGCCACTTTCCAATGTAGCCTTAACAGTAGATTGGGGTTTTTTACCAATTGGCTATTTTGGTGTAGATGAACGATTTGGTAAAAGAAAAGATTTACAAGGTTTAATTGATGCGGCACACCAAAACAACATTGCTGTAATTGTAGATGCCGTTTATGGTCACACTGGTGATAGTTTTCCATACTCTTATGTTTACAGAAAACTAGGGTATCGTGAGAATCCTTTTATGGGGACATTTGCTAAAGATTATTTTGGCGAAAGTACAGACTATAATCGCAAGTTTACCCAAGACTTTTTCTATACAGTCAATTATCACTGGCTAGATGTTTATCATGTCGATGGT
Organism: Nostoc sp. DedQUE07; assembly: GCF_034530975.2. Taxonomy (NCBI): domain Bacteria; kingdom Bacillati; phylum Cyanobacteriota; class Cyanophyceae; order Nostocales; family Nostocaceae; genus Nostoc; species Nostoc sp. DedQUE07. The sequence goes on from NZ_JAVRCC020000016.1 coordinate 116,130, forward strand.
TTTCGCTATGACTGCGTACCCAATTATTGGGATGGTTCTACAGGAGTTGGTTACGCTAACTTAGTTTTTAACACTTACAAAACAGTCAAACAAAAGAGACAAGCTGGCGAGTATTGGCAGAGATTCTTTAACAATGACACAAACGATGACACGATCAATTTGATTCAGTGTGCGGAACAATTAGAAGGGCCAAAGGAGATTCTCGAACAAACTTATACCAACTCTACTTGGCAAAATGAAACGTTTGGTGCAGCTGAAAGTGTAGCTCGTGGAAATAAAGGTGATTTAGCTAATCTTGGCTTTAAACTTGGTCTAGATGGCTATCCTTCAGAGATTACAAACAATGGTGACAAAATTGCTAAAACAGCACTGCAATATATAGAAAATCATGACCACTCCCGCTTTGTTTGTAACTTTGATACGATCGCCCGCGATAATGATTTATTAAAAGAAGGTAATCGTGACTTATGGTATAAAGTCCAGCCTTACCTAATTGGGATTTTCACTGGTAAAGGGATTCCGCTACTGTGGCAAGGTCAGGAATTTGGTGAAAACTATTTCCTGCCAGAACAAGGTTTTGGTAGAGTGATGTTGCTTCGACCTGTACGATGGGATTATTTTTATGACCCCATTGGTAAGAGCGTACTTTCCTTAGTACGCAAATTGATTAAACTGCGTAGTCAGCAACCGCAGTTTACGGAAGGCGACCATTTCTTTTACAACGATTATGACCGCTATCATTCCAAAAATGTGCTGCTATTCTCGCGCAAACATGGTAACAAGTTTAGCCTAGTAGCACTTAACTTTAGCGATCGCGATCGAGATGTACCCTTCTGGTTCCCAATTGCTGGCAATTATCAGGAAGAACTAAATGGTGAAAACAATTTAATCGACGTTCCCAGTTATTCAGAATATTGGGTAACTATTCCCAGTAACTACGGAAGGATCTGGACAGTGACAACCAATACCTAATCTATTTTAGGTTCGATCTGGTCAGAATTAAACGCTACAAGCAATGTAGAGATTTTTGCACAGTAACGCAGAGAATTAACGATCGCTCTGCGTTATTTTGCGTTAACAAACAGTACAAGACCTGTACGCTGGAAATTCTACCCGATCTAGTGCCACAGTTAAGCTAGTGCGCGTCTAAATTGCACATTTTTCGTTAAGACTGTCCTAAGTCAATTGGTTATTCACAACAACTGATAAATGACTAATGACAAAAGACAAATTTCACGAATAAAGAAGCAATTAAAATGCGTCACAGCCTAGCAATAATTGCAGTTTGCTCTAGAAGTTTAGTATGACAAAGGCATTCCCAAGCATAGCAAGGCGCTTGAAAAGTACAGGAATCAAGTTGTTGAAGATGGGAACCTTCCTAATAACCCGTTTTATTGCAAGCTGGAAACGCTTCTTCCTGGGTGATACTGTTGATGTTCGCCCCTCCACCCCTCCCTCCTTTGATGTCCGTCCCTCCTTAGCGGGCCCAGTCCTGAGTTTGGGTGGAGGAGGCCCCGATGTCGATGATGCTATCCAGTGGATGATTAACCAAGTTAGGGGAGGTAGTAACTCCAGCACTAAAGTTAATGTTGTAGTTCTTCGCACTAATGGTAATCACGATTACAATCGGCTAATTTATGCCATGAAGGGCGTAAATTTTGTGGAAACTCTTCTGGTTCGGGATAGACAAGAGGCAAATAAAGCTGAGATTTATGAAAAAATCCGAAATGCTGATGTAGTTTTCTTTGCTGGCGGGGATCAATGTCAATATATCCGCAACTGGAAAGATACCAAGCTTGAGGCTGCCGTTAAGTCAGTTTACCTTAAGGGAGGTGGTATTGGTGGCACTAGTGCGGGTGCAATGATCCAAAGTGATTGTGTCTATGATGCTTGCGCTTCTTCCGAAAAAGGCATTGAAACTAGAGACGCACTCGAAGATCCCTACCGAGACATTACTTTTACTTACAACTTTTTCAATTGGAGTAATTTGAAGGGAACTATCGTAGATACACACTTCGACAGACGGGAAAGAATGGGTCGAATTATGACTTTCATTGCCCGTCAAATTAAGGATGGTGTATCTAGCAGTGTTTTAGGTATAGCGGTTAGTGAAAGTACGTCGGTTCTTGTGGATAAAAACGGTTTGGTGAAAGTTATGGGTAGGGGTGCGGCATACTTTGTACTTGGCAATCATCTGCCAGAAGTATGCGAACCCCGAAAGCCTTTGACCTTTTCCAATTACAAAATTTGGAAAGTCCGCAGTGGCGACACCTTCAACTTAAGAAATAGACCAACTTCTGGGTACTATCTCAGGAGTGTCAAAAGGGGACGGATTGATTCAAATCCCTATTGAGTGGGAGGGCTGATTCAGCCTATTTCAAACAGGATTTGTCAAAATGGTTAGCGAGAAAATTGTAAGTAAGCTGTTACGCATTTAATTTGTATATTTACTCGTGAGAGTTGTCATTGGTCATTGGTCATTAGTCATTTGTATTTCAAAGGACAGATGACCAATTGACTTAGGACAGTCTGAATGCAAAAATGTACAATCTAGACGCGCATCAATTTAATCGTGAGAGTTGTTATTGGTCATTTTCCTTTTTCTCTTTAACCGAACTGTATTGCCCCAACCCTTCCCCGATGCTTTGGGCAGGGGAGGGGTTGCCTTAGCAAATGCAGGGTAGAGTTCTTTATTTTTGATTTATGCAAGAAGTCTAATTTTTAATTGTTATAACTCTTAATTTTTACTACATTCTAATTTTGAAAATAGCTTCTAGGAGCTTTTAGCTGACTTGTGTCAGAGAGGATTAAATAAAAGTAATTTTAGAAAATAATGTGACAGAACCTGAGCTTCGATTTTGCTCGGCTCAACCTAGCATATATAAGATTTTGAAAGTAATTTCGGGCAATATTTAGGCGCTGATAGGTTGTTCAGATTCAATTAACTGATTATTCGGTACATCAAATCTAATAGTACTAGCTGCCCAGTCTTTAAAATCGGGTGCTAGCCAGACTAGCTTACGCAGAATTTCATCATTGACCCACAACACCAAGGGAAACTGAAACTGTTTCCGAAACTCATCTCGCATGATATTGGTACTAATAATCAGTTGGTTAATTGCCACTACAGATTCTAAGCCTCGTACCATCAAAGCTTCGGGTTGAGTAGTACCAATTTCACTTGTAATAGCTGTATATAATTTGTCATCAGTAGGGGAGAGCAAAATTTCGTGGATATCTGCTGATGAAAATTCTGTTAGCAAATGCAACACTTGCTGCTGCTTTTGAACACAGTTACAACAAGCCAATAACAGTGAAAACTGTCCGCCAGAAACCATCATCGCCCTTGCCAGTCTCTTAGTAGCTGCTGTGCTGCTAACTGTGCCGTTTTCTGAATTGGTTAAGCCGATCATGAAAAACACCCTTCTTTTGATTTTCAAGCATATTCAGTGATTCTACCCTATTAATTTTTATTCAAAAGTGTTAATTGGGTAACTTTGATGACTTTTTCTGTAATATTAAGCATTATATAACGAACAAGCAGATGGTGCATTATCTCATGTTCACAATTTAGGGAGAATGTAAAGAAAATATCAACACAAGGTCTGCAACAGGGGACACGCGAAGAATTAACAATTGCATTATCACTGGATTTTCATAGATTTTTGCCTCTGCTAACAATTAAGTAATTTTTTTAATTTAGTAGTAAAAAAAATATTCAGTAAAAGTCTAACAGTAAATGTTAGCAAGTGGCAAAAGTTATAACAGTTTTCAAATGCACCCCTACTTAAACATTAGGTTTTCCATGTCACCCTTCTTTTGCGATCGCCCTATAACTTTGCTTCACGCTAACACCAGTTATCAACAGCAGTAAACCCCCTACAGCAAGAGTTAACCGCGTCACAATGTCTTTTCAATCAGCCATTTGGGGAGGGATATTGAGTCGGGAGTAGTAAAATAGTCTCAACACAAGATGCAGAAATCTTGTTGCATTAAAGCTAACTCATCCGTTTGATAGAACTGTAGATTGAAGATGTCGCTCCGTTAGTGGAGGACAGGGAATATTTAGCTTTCTAAGATCGATTTAGAACATCTGAACTATAACAACAAGTTTGGAATTTGCTCAATTGCTACATTTTTTGAAGTTGATAGCCAATAACAAACGTACTGTAAATATTTATTTAATTTTTTGGAAACCAATTAGGAATATTTAGGAATATTACATCATGCTATTTAAAAATCGGAGGTTTGCAGGTCAAGTTTTGGCTCAAGAGTTAACCGCTTATGCTAATGACCCAGATGTTGTGGTATTAGGGCTACCAAGGGGTGGTGTACCCATTGCTTTTGAAATTGCCAAAACCTTAAATGCTCCCTTAGATGTTTTAGTGGTACGTAAATTGGGTGTGCCCGATCGAGAAGAACTAGCGATGGGAGCGATCGCTTCTGGTGGTGTGCGGATAGTCAATAAACATATTATCAACCTGGTGAAGATATCCGATGAAGTAATTGCCAAGGTGGCGCTACAAGAAGAACGGGAGTTAGAGCGGCGGGAACGGCTTTATCGCCAAAATCGCCCGTTAAGAAATTTGAAAGGACGCACAGTCATCTTGGTAGATGATGGTTTAGCAACGGGTGCAACGATGTGGGCTGCTGTTGTAACTGTACGAAAACAGCAACCCGCTCAGATTGCGATCGCTGTGCCTGTGGCTGCACCTGAAACTTGCCAAGAGTTAGAAACTGAGGTTGACGAAATCGTTTGCATCTCCAGACCCAACCCTTTCCAGAGCGTTGGTCTTTGGTACGAAAGCTTTCCTCAAACGACCGATGAAGAAGTCTGCGACTTACTCGCGAAAGCGGCAAAGAACGGTGAAGCAATACCTCTTGGTATGTAGAGAAAGATTAAGTTTATGAGATAGTCTCAACTCCCGAATTGAAGTTTTAACGGGACAGAAATCAAATGGCGTGATGATAGCGGTTCGGATTAGTGATGTTGCCGATACAAAAACGTCGATCGAGTATACAAACTAGTTGATATGGTTAAATAATGCTGAGTTCATCTGAAACAGCACCCGATGTTTCACCAGCCATACTCAATAATCCCCAAGAATAAATATGTCTGAGATTCAAAACAAAGTGGTAATTATCACCGGAGCCAGCAGTGGCTTAGGCGAGGCAACTGCCAAGCGACTTGCTGCTAGTGGAGCTAAACTGATGTTGGCTGCCAGACGCGAAGATCGGCTCAAAGATTTGGTTGGAGCGATCGCTAAATCAGGAGGAACTGCAACCTATAAAGTAACGGATGTCGCAGATAGCGCCCAAGTGGAAGCTTTAGCCAAGGAAACTTTGAGTACATACAGCCGGATTGACGTGCTAATCAATAATGCCGGATTGATGCCGCTTTCTGCCCTCGACCAAGTAAAGGTGGACGAGTGGGAGCGGATGATCGATATCAACATTAAAGGCGTTCTTTATGGAATTGCTGCCGTGTTGCCGATTATGCGTCAGCAAAAGTCTGGTCACGTCATTAACCTATCATCAGTGGCCGGACATAAAGTGTTTCCGGGAGCGGCCGTCTACTGTGCCACCAAGTACGCAGTGCGGGCGATTTCTGAGGGGCTGCGGCTAGAGTCAAATGGTGAAATCCGTTCGACTAATATCTCACCAGGAGCCGTTGCCACTGAATTGGGTAACACGATTACCGATAAAGACGCAGCAGCAGGAATTAACCAACTTTATGAAATCGCCATTGATGCAGATGCCATTGCCCGTGCGATCGCATACGCCATAGAGCAACCCAGTGATGTTGATGTGAATGAAATCATCATCCGTCCGACACGTCAAGAACTTTAAATTTAGGCTTACAGAGCAAGCATTCGGCTCAGATAGCCAGACGATATCTTGAACGCGCGAGTGAATGTACAATCTCACTAAAAAAAACTCTGTGTACCTCTGCGCTTTCCTTAGCGTCGCTTTGCGTTTAAAAACGTAACTATTTTAGGCAAAGCTGTATAAATTATCAGTGTCAGATTAATAAATCCAGTTTTGCTTAGTCTGTAAACTGTAGTGGCGTGGCAAGGCTAAAATGTTGTATTATCACTTTCTTGTGGGATGGGCTTCTAGCCCGTCCGGTGCAGGCAAGATGCCCACACCACAAGAGTTATATTTATACACTATTTTAGTCTTGACATGCCAGTAAGCTTTATCACCTATGCTCTCTAAATCTGCAATGGGCGAGAGTAGCTGTGTAGGGAACCCAAATCACCCAAGCATCGATTTCACCTCGGCAAAATCGGGGCAGCGCCTTCGATTGTGTCAAATAAACTAGTTCAATGCCACTAAAATCAAGTCCGACTTTTGCTTGCGATCGCACAAGCACATAATGGGCGTTTGAGCCTTTGTCAAAAGCGAGCTTTTTACTCTTTAGGTCGGCCAGCGTCGGAATCAGTGAATCTTCCGCTACTAGAATCTCTTCACCTTTGGAAGCAGTATAGTTCACTATACATATTTATTTTGGTATTAATAAAACGTCGATACATGACAGATATATAATTGATTAAACTTTGTTTTTGAGCAAATAAATATGAGTAATTTTGACCATTCTCAGCATCGAAAAGATTATCTTATTTTATTAGTAATTTGGGTGATAGCGCTAGCTATAGATAGAGCTTGGTTTTTATTAGATGACTCAATTCCAGCCTTCGATCAAAGCGCACATTTAGCTACAGCATTACATCATTATAAAGTTTTTCAAAACTTCAATATCTTCTCAGGAGATTGGTGGTTATCTCTGTGGCAATTAACTCCAAGTTATCGCGCTCCTTTTGTATATATTTGCACTGTCCCATTTTTGATGTTGTTCGGCCGTGGATATGACCAAGCAAGTTTGGTCAACTTATTGTATACTGCGATGATTATATTTTCAGTATATCATTTAGGTAATTTTTTATTTGAAAATCGAAAAATTAGCATAACTGCCAGCATATTTTGTGTGTTATTTCCTATTTTGGGAATTATTCGGACAGATTATTTATTAGATTATGGTTTGACAGCAATTGTTACAGTAACTTTTACAGTCTTGACAATTTGGAAAGATAGTTATATTAGGTTTTGGTCATGGATGTTAACTATCCTTTTGGGCGTTGGAATAGGTTTAATTTTGTTGGCTAAACCTACAGGTTTTATTTTTATTTTAGTTCCTAGTCTTTGGGTATTAATTAGTTTTATTAGAAAACGTAGATTTGTCAAACTAATTCAAGCTTGCTTATCTTTGATAATAGCTTGGTTAATTTGTAGTTTTTGGTATGGCTTAAATTGGTTAACAATTATTACATCGGCATTAAATGCTAACCAAGTTGGAAAAAGGGAGGGCGATCCTTCTCCCACAACTATTGCTGGATGGCTATACTATCCACAAATGATCCCAGAAAGCGTTGGTTTACCAATATTATGTGCGAGTATTGGCATTTTATTGGTTTATCTGATTAAATATAAATTTATTACTAATTTAATTTCAGCGAATCTCCATAAATCGGCTCGAATTTGGTTATTAGTTACCTTAATTAGTAGCTATATAATTTGTTCTTTAGGCACAAATAAAGACATTAGATTTATTCTGCCATGCTTTCCGATAATTAGTTTAATATTGGCGGATTTATTCAATTTAGTTGACAATATATATTTTGATAGACTGAGATTAGCTACTTTAGTATTAAGTTGTATAGTTTTATTAAATAATTTGTTTCCATTGCCCCTAATTCAAGCATGGGGTGGTAGACATTTACCTAATAATGATGCTCAAGAATATCCTCTAGAGAAACTTATACATAAAATCACCGAAACCAATTTATATTTAAGGTCGAATTTAGGGGTAATTCCTGTTTCTACACCGCAGATAAATGAGTATACTTTAAATTATTTTGGGGCATTAGCAGATTTTCGCGTATCTGGCAGAAAATTAACAACCAAATTATCTCAGATAGAGCAAGATTTACAATATTTTTGTTGGTATATTACTAGAGATAATGAACCATATAGACCTGGAGAAAGTGGAGAGACTAAAAAGAAATTAAAATTTTTAGTCGAATCTTCTCCTGATTTGAAATTACAGGGCGATTGGATATTACCTCATGGAGATAAAATGCATTTATATAACTGCAAAAATCCTCCTGTAACTGTTGAAAAAATTAATAATAGCGAGTCTGCAATTAGTCTAGAAAAACTTGCAATTTCTCAGCAATTAATTTTAGATAAAAACAACCCTGTAAACTATGAGATAACAGGTTCATGGAATGATTTGCAAAATGGTATATTACTGCTAAAATGGCAAAATGGCCAATCATCCTGGTATCACGATCATGCCATTGGCTTAGGTAATTTATACTGTGGGATCAAATGTCATCCTGAAGGAACTTTCCGGGTGAAAGAAGCTTTAGCTACATTTATTCCGAAAACACTACCACTAGTAAAATATCAGTTATCAGCACTATATTTAGATAGAAGAAACAACAAAACCACATCTTTAAATATTCCAGATATTACTGTAAATGTGACAGATGTAGGAACAGTAGAAAAATCGCCAGCTTTAGATTTAGTTACCCGAACTTCACAACTAGCACAAGAGTTACAACAGGGGAAATTAAATAATATCTTTGTGCAGATAGGTCATTTCAATCAATACGATCCCACTCAGGATTATTTAAAACAAATTGATTTCGCGGCTAATTATTATCTGCAAACAGAGCCAAATAATTTAAATTGGCGTTACACTTTAGTCTTATCACAACTTTTACAGCGTCAAGTCCCAGAATTAATCCAAAATTTAAAAGAATTAACTAAATATGATGCTCAAAATCCTTACACATGGATTTATTTAGCTTTTGTTTATTTATATAATTTTCAACCTACACAAGCTGAACCAAAATTAGCGATCGCAGAACAATTAAAACCAGATATACCAGAATTAAAAACTTTAAAAACTGTAACAAATATTATGAAATTGTTGCCACTACAATGGTTTGCTACCAAGGAATAGGAGAAATTCAAATAAAAAACATTATTATGATGCAAGTAGCTGTAGTTAAAAATTGACTATTATCAAGACATATAAATAACTTTAGTTGCTGATTGTAAAAATATAAACAAATATTTACAATAAAACAAAAAAAGTAAAATAATGTCAACGAATTTGATAGAAAAAACATATTAAATCTGTCCAAAAGTAGAGATAATTTTTAGAAGACGAAAACAATACAAACCATTTACTTGGATAAGGTTTGATGTCGAGAAACTGTTCCAACTTCAGGGGAGAATTCAGCACGTGAAGGCTCCGGTGTTATAAACCTGAAGAGTAAATAAAAGGGACTGGGTATGGAAAAGAGGCATCGGGGCAGGGTGCAAAAGGGAAAATTCTCCCTTGCTCCCTGCTCCCTTGCTTCTTCCCCAGTTCCCGATACATAGAGAAAAAGTTAAGCGCGAGGACGTAGATTTAGTATGGCTAATAGCAGTGCAATCACCGCAGCACGACACTTGAGTGAAAAGTTACCTTCACCGCTCAAACGTTTGGCAGATTTGGCTTATAACTACTGGTGGAGTTGGAGCGGCGATCGCATCTCCCTATTCCAAAGCATCGATCCCCAAGAATGGGAACGCTGTGGGCATAATCCAGTCGCAATTTTAGAGTCGGCAACTTATGAGCGTTTGACGCAATTAGCAGAAGACCCATTTTATCTAAAGCAGATATCCGCCCTCGCACGTGAGTTTGACCAATACATCAACCAGCAAGATACTTGGGTTAGTCGAGTTGCACCGCAAGTATCCAGAGAGCATCCTATTGCTTACTTTTGCGCCGAATTTGGCATCCATGAATCTCTACCCGTCTACTCTGGCGGCTTAGGAATTCTCGCCGGGGATCACTTGAAATCATCATCAGATTTGGGTGTGCCGTTGGTTGGTGTTGGCTTGTTGTACCGCCAAGGTTATTTTCGGCAACGCTTGAACCGCCAAGGTTGGCAAGAAGATTATTATATTGACAACCCCTTTGACCACATGCCCTTGGAGTTAATTAAAAATGAGCAAGGGGAATCGGTGACTATCGAGTTACAAGTTCGCCAACGGGTTGTAAAAGTGCAAATCTGGCGAGTGCAAGTTGGGCGAGTCACCTTATATTTATTAGATAGCGATCGCCACGATAACGATCCCATTGACCGTTGGTTGACGGGACACTTATACGGCGGTAACTTGGAAACCCGCATCGCCCAAGAAGTCGTTTTGGGAATTGGTGGTGTTCGCGCCCTACACGCCTTGGGAATTGAACCTTCTGTCTATCACCTCAACGAAGGACACGCTGCATTCTGCACCTTAGAAGTTGCGCGGGTAGAAATTGAACGGACTGGTAAATCTTTCTACGACATCGAAGCCAAGGTGCGCAACAGTTGCGTATTCACCACCCATACCCCCGTTCCCGCCGGTCATGATGTCTTCTCACCCGATTTAATCGACTCCTTCTTTGCCAGCTATTGGCCGCAATTGCGACTTTCGCGCGAACAATTTTTGTCGCTGGGTGCAAGGCGATTGGGCGATCCTTGGGAACCCTTTGGGATGACCGTTTTAGCATTACGGATGTCGCGTGCTTGTAATGGCGTGAGTGAATTGCACGGTCAAGTTTCCCGTAAAATGTGGACAGTTCTCTATCCACAGCGATCCGAAGATAAGGTACCAATTGGTTACATTACCAATGGCGTTCATGCACCCACTTGGACTGCACCCTTGTTAGGTGACTTATACGAGGAATATTTGGGAGAAGACTGGAAAAATCGCGCCGTCGATCCCAAGATGTGGGCTAAAGTTGACGAGATTCCCGATGAGGAATTGTGGTCGCGGCATCTAATTCTCAAAGAAAGATTGATTGCCTTCACCCGTTATAAGGTAAAGAAATCACGGGAGTTGCGTGGCGAAAATCATCAACTCATTCAAGCAACAGAAAAATTACTCGATCCCAATGTCTTGACCATTGGATTTGCCAGACGCTTCAGCCCTTATAAACGCGGGGATCTGATTTTGCGCGATGCCGAACGCGCACTGAAGATTTTTGGTAATGCTCAACGTCCAGTACAAATTATCTTTGCAGGTAAAGCCCACCCAGCCGATGAAGAAGGTAAGCGGATTATCCAACGCTTAATGGAGTGGTGTCACAATTCCGGGATTATCAACCGAGTTGCCTTTATTGAAGATTACGACATTTACACTGGTCAAAAATTGGTGCAAGGCGTGGATGTTTGGTTAAATAATCCCCGTCGTCCTTTGGAAGCGTCTGGTACGAGTGGGCAAAAAGTCTGTTTCAACGGCGGTCTGAATTGCAGCGTTTTGGATGGCTGGTGGTGCGAAGGCTACCAAACAGGGCCAGATGGTAAAGGAATTAACGGTTGGGCAATTGGTGAAGATGCTCATACTAGCGATCAAGAATTGCAAGATGGGATTGATTCGCGATCGCTTTATCAGCTGTTAGAAGAAGAAATCGTTCCTCTATACTATGACCAAGATGCCCAAGGCATTCCCCACCGTTGGGTGCAAATGATGAAAACGTCCATTAAGACGAATGCGCCGTTATTCAACACCGACAGAATGATTGCCGACTACGTTTCACAGGTGTATGTCCCAGAGATTTCTAAGAGTGTGGAACCGATTTTAGCTAAAGTACTGCTTTAGAGCATTTTTACTTTCCTGGTTAAATAGGGGGCGGGTTTTCTGCCCCTTTTTTTGCTCTTATATCATGTCCGCTTGATTGCTTATTAAACCCGAAGAACCCCACCCCGCCAAAGCTGCACTTTGTCTCCCCTCCCCGCTTGCGGGGAGGGGTTGGGGGTGGGGTGTAATGACTGTGGTTAGTATAACTAATTATGCGGACATGATATTAGTATCGCTTGCGATAAGATCGAGAATAAATTCATGCTGTGTTTATGGCAACCCAACTCAGCCAAGCCAAATCACCAACAGAACTGGTAATCTCTTGGGAAGCCTTACCCAAAGATTTTCAACTAGAGGATGAACCAGTGGAGAATACCGGTCAGCCACTTTTAGCTGGTGCTTTGCGTGAAAGCCTAGAAATCAGTGGATTCATCCAACCCCAGATGTTGATAGCTTCAAACTTTGGTCTTTGTGCGACAGTCAACGAGCAATTTATTGCCAAAGCACCAGATTGGGTTTATGTGCCGTCGGTTAATGAAGTGGTGGCTAACCGCAAAAGTTATACACCCAATTTAGAAGGAGATATTCCGGCGATCGCTATTGAATTTTTATCCGATACTGAAGGTGGAGAATATTCAGTCAAGCGAACTTATCCACCAGGAAAATGGTTTTTCTACGAGCAAATTTTGCAGATTCCCATCTACGTGATTTTTGAACCTTATGGCGGTTTATTAGAATATTATCAACTGGAAAATAAGCGCTATGAGTTAAAGCAACCCGACGAAAATGGTCGTCATTGGATTGATGTAATGGGCTTATTTTTAGGAACTTGGCAAGGAACAAAAGAAGGTCGCACTGGTTATTGGTTGCGCTGGTGGGATCGAGATGGTAATTTGCTACTGTGGGCTGTAGAACAGATTGAACAAGAACGCCAACGCGCCGAACAAGAACGTCAACGCGCCGAACAAGAACGTCAGCAAAAAGAACGACTGATTGCTTACTTACAATCTCAAGGTATTGACCCGAATAACTTACCCCCGTTTGAGTAGAGACAATTTTAAAGTCCCTCTCCCAAACTTGGGAGAGGGATTTAGGGTGAGGGCTTTTTATTCATGCAAAAAGTCTAATCATCCAATTTTGCAAAACTAGTTTGCTATATCAATGCTGAATCATGACTGAGAGACAAGATCCCTGACTTCTTTAAAAATTCGGAAATCTGCGGCTGATAAATCGAATAGGATTATTACAGAAATCCTAAATCATTTGATGAATTAATACTCATTACTCTGGAAATATCTTTTTTAGTTGAGAAATAATATCAAAGTTGCTGATTTTCCAATCTTCCCATGCATTTTGAATAGCTTCTTTTTGTTCTTGAGTTAACTGCCAAGAAAGTGGAGGATTAATTTTACCACGAGGAAATTTAATAGGAATATGCATAATTTCTATTCCTTTCTGACAAGATTTATCTTTTAAAAATTGCTGCACTTTTTCCGGCTCATCATGCTTGTAGCCACATTTATACTTGTCTGTCAAAAGTTCTATATTTAATGTATTGCCTTCGTTCTGTGTATCACTACGAACATTTAATAAAGCGAGCAATGAACCAATAACTTCCATCTGCCATCCCGGAGCGCCTTTTTCTTTTTGGGGATTCTCATCATCAGGAAAAGCATTTATTTGGATTAAAACAACTTTTTTAATTTGGGAAGATTGCTCAGATTCTAATAGTTGATTCAGTAAATCTATGGTAGTACCAATACCAAAGTTGTCGAAGTAACCACCATCACCTATATGATAATTCCATCTAGTGTCTTGACTAGGACGGCACACAGGAGATACATAAGGAAAAGTGGCAGATAATCTAGCGGCTGTCGTCACATCAATATCATATTCTGGATAAAGGGTATTAAAATCTATAGATTTGCAATCCTTATGCGGACTAAAAGTCATTGGACTAACTAAAAAACGTCGTCCATCTTCAACTAAAGTTGCATTAAAAATAGGAATAGGAATAATTCCTTGGTCAATTTTTTTGCTCCAGCTACCTAAAGTTGCATCAGGATTTTTCATTTCCCCTTTCCAATCTATTTCGATAGCAGTACCACGGTCTTGTTCAGTTGTAGTATCTTTCTCTTTCTCTTTTGGTAAGACAAAAGGTAAACCAATAAAACGAAGTAAATCTGGATAAGCGAATCCCCAACCTGTAGCATCCAAACTATCTTCTGTAGCGCTTTTAAAAATCTGTTTTAATTGATTTTCTTCTGGATAACCCTGTTCTCCAAATCTATCCAAATAAAACATTGTACCGACAGAACCACCAGAAACTGAGCTTATCCAACCAATAGCTTTGGTAAATTTAGATCCAAGTTCTTGCTGTAAACCAGTCAAAACTTTAGCTGTCCATCCAGATGCTTGAATACCTCCACCACTAGCACAAACTACTACTAAAGTTTTATCTTCAGTTTGTTGATTTTTCAGACGTTGAGAGATAACGTCAATCCACTTTTCTTTTGTTGGTTTTAGCCAGTTATTTTTTGAGTATATTTTATAAAAATGGTCTACCTGAAAAATAGCATAAGAAACAGATGAAATTGCTAAAAATAATAGCAATGTGGGAATGCGAGACACATCAACAAAGTAAGAAATTCCTCCTATCCACACTACAATAACTGATAAAATGAGAGTAATATAAAAAAGAGCAGGAGCTTCAAATCTCCCTTTTTTTTGGCGAGGTTTCAAGATAAAATAACCTAAGCCATAAACAATTAGTAGAAAAAGTGAAAATACTGTTATTGCAGCAATTCCATAAGATAAATCACCATTGGCATCTACATAACCCCTTTGTATTCTTTCTGGTAAAAAAGAAATTATTTTTAATAAAGCCTGTATTAAAAACTGATTATGTTCAAAAAAATGCTTGTTAAAGTAATTGGTTATTAGCAATAAAGCTCCTGCAATAATGCCAAATATAATTCCCCAACCTTCCCAGCAACGATCTGCTTCTTGTATTTCTTTTTTAGAAAGCTGAGTCGCCTTTATAGCAATTGGAAGACTTAAAATAATAGCGATTAAATATTGGAGAAATACTGGAATTACTTGCTGTTGAGGTACATCAAAACGAAGATGGGAATTATACAAGATGATATCGAAAACTTGTATTGTAGACAGTCCTGCTAAAACTGCACCTCCAATAACCAAAATCAATTGATTATTAGCGCGAAGTACAAATAAGTTTTTCAACATCGCTGATAAACCAGGATTCACTGAAATTGTTGGCAAGAATAACAGCAATAAACCAACAATTATAGGTACTCGCAAAAAGAAAATATATTGCAGTACACTGTAGAAGTGTTGCAGCATTAAACCGAGGAATGCCAGTCCCAACCACAAGACAATACCGTTAAAAACCTGTTGTCTTTTGTTCATAACAAATCTCTGTAAATATACAAAAATTTAATTTTTTTTGTTCATATTGGCTTATATCTTGCACTCAGCTTTCAGATAAATGAAGATTGAAGAATAATTCAGGAGTCACAATTTAGGAGTGGAGCCGGAGACGCTCCACCTTTGCTCATTCCGGTGAGAATGAAGACGCTTGTGGACTCGCTCTAAAAGCAAGATATAAGCCAATAAAGTTTGATACACAAGAAGATATCAAAATTCCGCAAAAGTGATTATGAAGTTATATTTATACCAATTCTCTAAAATATGGCAATAGATTTAAACCCCGAAACCCAGATCCTAGCTGACTTTCTTAATTACGAATTGGTATTAGTTAAGTATTAAGAAGTACTAAATATGTATTGATACCAAAGTCTAAAAAATATAAAACATAAGTAGATTTTATCACCCAAATAAATAATGCAGGTTGGAGCGGTTATACTTTTAGGCTAATTGATAAGTATGGGTTAATTGCCTGGATTCGTTCACGAAATATATAGCTTTCCAGGCTTTTACCTGATTTTAATCTTCAAGCATTTCCAACAATTGCGTCTCGCTTAACTGTGTAATTCCCAAGGAAATTGCTTTCTCTAACTTGGAACCGGCATCTTCTCCTAACACTAAATAATCGGTTTTTTTACTCACTGAATCAGTTACTTTTCCCCCAGCTTTTTGAATCAAAGCCTTCGCTTCATCTCGCTTCAAGGTTGGCAATGTACCTGTAATTACAAAAGTTTTACCTGCAAATTTTTGATTACCATCCCCAAGTATTTTTGTTTCCTGGGTGGCAGCTAATTGCAATCCTTCTGCTTGTAAGCGTTCTATCAACCTTTGGTTAGCATCAATCCGAAACCACTGATACACAGATTGGGCAATTTCAGCACCAATACCATAAATGCCTTCAATATCTGATTGCTTTGCTGCCGCTAACTGCTCTACAGTAAAATATTTCTGAGTCAACAATTGAGCATTGACACTGCCAACATGACGGATGCCTAAACCATACAATACCCTTGACCAAGGTTGATTTTTTGACTGCGCGATCGCATCCACTAATTTCTCTGCCGACTTTTTCCCCATCCTTTCTAATTCACATAATTTCTCTGCTGTCAACTCATATAAATCGGCAACACAATCCACTAAACCTTTATCAACGAGTTGATACACTAGCTTTTCGCCCATACCTTTAATATCCAAGGCATCACGACTTACCCAATGTTCAATGGAACCTTTAAGAATCGCCGCACAGGAAGCATTGACGCATCGAGTCACCGCCTCACCTGATTCTCGCACCACCAATTGGCCGCAGACTGGACAATGGGTGGGCATAAGGAAGGGTTCGGTGTCAGCGGGACGGAGTTCTTTGATTACCCTCAGCACTTCTGGAATGATTTCCCCAGCTTTGCGGACAATCACAGTATCGCCAATGCGGATATCTAATTGAGCAATGCGATCGCTATTATGTAAAGTGGCGCGGGAAACTGTTGTTCCCGCCAGTTGCACTGGGCGCATCTCTGCTAATGGCGTTAACGCCCCCGTTCTACCAACATTTACAGCAATATTTTCCACACGCGTAGGTGCTTCTTCGGCTGGATACTTTAAGGCTACTGCCCACCGGGGGAATTTCTGCGTAAATCCTAGCTGTTCCTGAAGTTTAAAAGAATTCAGCTTTACTACTACCCCATCAGTCATGTAAGGTAAATTCAGCCGTTCCGTATCCCAGTATTCGTAATATTTTGCCACTTCTGCGATCGAAGCACAGAGTTTGTGTTTGGGGTTGACTCGAAAACCCATCTTTTCCAACAACTCCAACGCTTCCCATTGGGTATTAGCAATACTGGTGTCATCCCTACCAGGAATGTGCAAGGTGTAGCCAAAGAAATCTAAGCGCCGTTTAGCCACAATGCGGGAATCTAGTTGCCTGAGTGTACCAGCTGCGGCATTGCGGGGATTGGCAAATAATTGCTCACTGGCTTTTTGCCTTTCTTCGTTGATTTGTTTAAATACTTCCAACGGCAAAAACGCCTCGCCTCGCACTTCCACTCTTTCGAGAATTTCTAACCCTTCAAAATTCAAACGTAAGGGAATTGAGCGAATTGTCCGTACATTTTGGGTAATATCTTCACCCGTTACCCCATCACCCCTAGTTGTCCCTCTAACTAGAATGCCATTTTGGTAAGTTAGAGCCAAAGCAGAACCATCAATTTTAAGTTCAGTGACATATTCCACTGCATCTATTTTCGGTACTTGTCGCCGCCAACGCTGATCCCATGCTTGCAACTCATCAATATTGAATGCATTCTCCAGACTATACAAGGGGATATTGTGCCGCACCGAGGTAAACTGCGTTGCCGGTCTCTCACCCACGCGCTGAGTCGGACTATCGGGTGCTGTCAATTCTGGATATTGAGTTTCGAGTTGTTGCAATTCTCGATATAGCTGGTCATAGACTGCATCCTCCATGATTGGAGCATCTAGGACGTAATAAGCATAGCTGGCTTGTTGCAATAACTGGCGCAATTCTTCTGTGCGCTTTACTTCAGGCTTAATCTGTGTCATAAAATTATAAAATATCTAAGACAAGGCTAACAAATCATACATTTGTACTATACAAAATTTTGGCTTTTGAGCCATATCCCCCGCTACCTAATACTTGCATAGGGCGATCGCATCGCAAACTTCAGTAGGAAGCTTCCCCTGAGTACTAAGTATAATTCCACAGGTAAATAATTGAGAGCGATCGCGAGTTAATAAATCGCTATATAAAAGAATGTAGAGCCGTAGCATTGCTCACAGGTGTCAACTTAAGCTGAAAGCCTTTTCAAATCTCGTTTCCAGCCTCTGGGCTGAAAATGCACTTCAATTGCGGCTCTGCCTCTAATATCATGTCCGGTTAATTAGTTATAATTTCCGTCATCTATGCAGAAACCGGAAAACCCTCTTTCCCCCTGCCCCCT